>CAZGBY010000093.1:0-1665 GCA_964524125.1 uncultured Clostridium sp. | reverse complement strand
CCCAGGATTTGGAATACTGCTCCATGATAAAGTACTATTAACAAAATAATTATAATTATTACTTCTAATAATCGAAATTTCTGTAGCATAAGCTGCACCACCATATGAATTAGTATCAAGGTGTTCAGCCATATAATGATATGGATTAGTAACAAGAACAAAATCCCAATCAGCTGAACAACAATAATAAATTAAAACATCATTACATAAATTTATAAATTCTTGACCATATTTTTGAACATAAATACTATAATTTTCAACCCAAAAAGACCAAAAATTATATTGTTTTGCAAAATTTTGATATCCACTTATATCATTATCATTAAGGTAAGTTGCTGGCATATCTCTTCCAATACATAATACCTTATCTTTTGCATTATAAAATTTTGTTAAAGAAGAAATTTGTAAGAAAGATAATAAAACATTCTTTAAATCACCTAATGTTTTACCACTTTTATTCAAACGTTCATTAATTGTAGTATTCTTGTTAACAACATCATCAAAACTATTATACGTTGTTGAGCTCACAGCTAATGTTTGGATTGAAGAAAATACTTTTTTAACTGTACTAGCCATTTTTTTTGCGTTATCTATAAAAACATTAACAAGTTTATTAAAAATAGGCTTTATTTTATTCCAATTAATAATAACAATTGTTGAAATACATAAAATTCCAGCAGTTATAACTGCAGCTTTTATTTGAGAAGGCAGAAAATATGCCTTTATTGCAGTAATCATAGTATTAAAAGCTCCAGTTATAACTGAAATACCTGCTGAACATACTTTTTGCAAAGTTAAGAGTGAAGCAATAGATGCAAGTGCAGTAGATAATTTTACAATATTTGATGTTTTATTTGTTATTTCATCATTTCCCATAGTAAAATCTGATTCAATCAAATCTAACATTTCAGCAATAACCACATCTTCTTCAGCTAAAGTTTCAAAAGCTTCATATTCCTCATCAGATAAGTCATCAAAAATATTTAATATTGATGAAGTAATAGTTTCATATTGAATATCATCTATTTCTTCATAAATCTCTATTTCTTCGTTTATTAAATTTGATGATAATGTTTGAGTATTTTCAGTCATTAATGAAGTTATGTTCCTAAGACTAGAAAAATAATTAACATCTATATAGTCATTTATCTTTATTTCTGATTTTTCAATCGCTAAATCAACAAGTGTTTCTTCGTTTATTTCTTTTTCTTTTTTATTGTTTGTTATAAAAGTACTAACAACAATATGAACAAGTAATAATAAAGTAATTGAAATACATACTTTAAATATTTTCCTCATTATAACACACTCCCATTTTAAATAGTATATTGAACAAATATATTTTTAGCATATCATTTTTGAAATTATAAAACAAGTATATTCATAACAAATTAAGAACTTATTTAACTACTTATTTAAAAATAATATATTTTATATTTCAAAATTTAATCAAATAAATCGAGAGATAGTTATATTTAATAACCCATATAGTTAACACCAAATATAAAAATTTAGTAATCATAATTAAACGAATAAACAAAGCAATTAAGTTCTAACCTAAATATAATATAACTACTTCACCTTGTTTAACCTTACTACCACTTGATGGTGTTTGGTCTATTACTTTACTTCCATCACCTATTGTAAGTATCGTATAATTATATT
>CAZGBY010000092.1:0-1910 GCA_964524125.1 uncultured Clostridium sp. | reverse complement strand
TTTAATAAGTTTATCTTTTATTGTAGAATCATACTCATAAGTATTATTACCTGCAGTTAGAATATTTCCATTATCATCATAAGTATATGGCATATTCTCATCTTTTACTAAATATCCTCTATAATCATACTCATATGAATGATTACCAAATGTAGGATCTGTAATACTTACAACTCTTCCCAACTTATCATAAGTATAACTTCTTTTAATACTAGATTGATTAGAAGGTTTAATATTTTCATATTCAACTAAAGATAATGATTTATCATCATATGAATAAGTATTAGATAATACTTCTTCATCGCCATATAATATTACATTATTAGAAGTTCTTTTTAGTTCATCATAATTTGTAATATGATTAATTGTATCAAAATTAGATACTAAATTATTTAATGTATCTAAACTATTATATGACTTGTTAAAACACAACATTTCAATTTGACCATTTAATGGATAAGATTCAGACATAGTACCTAAATATGTTGTAGTTTTTTCTGCATCATAACGTCTTCCTATCATAAAACTAAATGTATTAAAATCATATGCAAAACTTCTTGATACTTCTTTTACAGTACCATTACAATATACTCTAAATGTTTTATTATATAAAGTTGTGATTGAAGTTGATGTAATCGTTTGATCTAAAGAAAGTCCAATACTATACCATTTGTTAGATTCAATAGTAAATGAAGTCGAATATAAATATCCATTATAACTTAAATATAAAATATTATCTGTATCTCTATATAATGATATTTTAATGTTTTGAGAATTTTTAGTTTCAAATAAATATTGTTTATTTAATGAGTCTTCTAAAAATACATTCATCATAATTGTTCCACAATTTGAAATTCCAGGTTGATATACGAGTTCATTCCCATCTGCTTTATATGCATAATGTAAATTATGTTTATTAAATATAAAAGTTCTATCTAGATCATATTTATTTAAAATTCTAGATTGTGATTTATAAGGAATTTCTCCTTTAATCGAATTCAAATTATTTTTAAGTGGATATACTGTAAACTCATCAAATATTTCATTATTATAATTTACTTCACTAGATGAATAATCTACTCCAACTATTGAGGAATTAGGAGTACAATTTTCTTCAATATAATCTTTAATAAACTTATAATAATTATCTAGTTCTGAAATTGTCATATATCTATTTTTTAAGAATATATTAAATAATTTACCTTCTAAATACATTTCATTATCATTTAATGACTCATATGAAGCTATATGACATATTTGATTAATATCAAATGATGTTCTATATTTACCTGTTGAATCACTTTCATAGAAAGTATAATCATTAAATCTTATAATAAATCCATTAGTATAATTATCACCAGTATCATCTCTATATAAGAAATCAAGTGCGAAGAAGTTCCATTCATTCAAATTAAATTCCACTTCTTCTTTTATTACTGTAACATAAGAAGTTGTATCTATTTTTGTAACATTTAAATAAATATATCCATTTTCATATATTACTTCTATTTTAGAATTATTATTATCTGATTTTATATTAAATAAACAAGTCTTTTTATCTTTAGTAGGTTTAAACCAATAAGAAATAACTCCTTGTGGTAAATCTAAATCATTTTTCCATATCATTTGTAACGGCTTATTTCTATTTTGTTTTAGACATGGTAATAATGAATCATATTCAACATCATATTCACTTGGATTATTAATATCAAAAGCTGTAGTATTGTCATCTAAAATACTATAAATAATACTTTGTGGATTTAAACCTTGCGATTTTGATATATCATTATAACTTTGGATAATTTCGATATCATCAACATTCTTATAAGTATTAGTTAATTTTCCTTTTGAGTCATATGTATAACTTAAAGTCATACTATCTCTTGTTTCTTTAATAAGTCTTGATTCAT
>CAZGBY010000091.1:0-1959 GCA_964524125.1 uncultured Clostridium sp. | reverse complement strand
AGAGGGATTTTTAGTATAATTTTATTAAATTTTAGATTTGATGCGTAATTACTGGGAGGAAAAATGAAAAGAATACCCCCTTATATAAGGGATGTTTATTTAGCAAAAATTATTGAAGGCGCTAGATTTACAAAGGATGGATATCCAATTATTGAAGAATGGATGGTTTCAAAAGAAATACCAAAAGAATTAGCTCAATGGGATTGTAGAAGTAAAGTTGAAAATTCATCTGTTACAGGGATGTCTTTTTATTGTAATGATCAGTATTTTCAAGCAGTTATTTCTAACCCAGATATTTATCTTGAAAAATTATCAACTTATTTTTTAGTCATTGGTATGGATGCAAGTCCGTTTGATAACATGCCTATAATAGTTCAATGTAGTCAGATATTTGTTAACCTTGCAATTACTTATTTTTGGGGAAGAAATGGTATTAAAATTATTCCAAATGTACGTTTGGGTAATACTGATACTTATACTAGTTTAAAAGCTTATCCTCATAATACGTTAATTGCTGTTGGAACGAATGGATTTGTTAAATATAAAGAAAATAAGAAAAAGTTTTCTGAACAAATTCAAATAATAGTTAATGAACTGAATCCTTCAGGGATTATCGTTTATGGAACAGCACCTGATGAGTTGTTTCATTATCCACGAAAATTAAATATACCCATTTATGTTTATGATTCTTTTATTCATAGAAGGAGAAAAAAGTATGAAGGGTAAAAGTAGTTTTTTTGAGGCATATAATAAAGCTCAATCAAATTCAGTTGGTATAGTGAAAGAAAAAAATATCATCAAAGTTAATGATGATGAACATGTTAAAGTATCTATAAAAGGAAGTCCAAATTCAGTTACAATTATTGAACGAAATGGAATTATTGAAACTGAGAGATATTATGATGAACAAGGTAATCCATATTTAGATATAGATTACACTAATCATGGTAATGCTGGAAAACATGAAATAGTTCCACATGAACATAAATGGACAAAAAGAGAAGATGGTACTTATAAAAGAGAAAAATGGAGGAACATAAAATGACAAAAGAAGAATTAAAAACATATATTGAAGATGGAAGAGAGATAGAATTTACATATGAAAAAAAGAGGTATTCTATTACATATTATAATGATGATAGAGAAAAATATATTTCTGTTTGTGAATTTTATAAAGACCCAGTTGATGTTGCAAATGTTGATGAATTATTTTTGGTCATTTTAAATAATAAATCGGTTGGAGAAATGCTTTTATCAATAGAAGAAGATGAGTATTCTTTATATTAATTAATTTAAATAAACTAAATTAGTTGATGGATGGTTTAGTATAAAAATATTATTATAATTAAAATCCGATGTATAAAGCTTTTAATTTTATTATTAGTGTATAAAAAATAATATAATTACAATACTTTATGATAAACTTGATTTAAAAAGCCTTAAAGCCTTCAATAAAAGATGTGTTAATTTTTTTAATTAACACATTTTACTATATTTTATTATTATATTTTTTAATATAATATTTACTATTATAAAATATTTATAAATTATATAATGAAAAAATCAAATCTTAATTACTATAAAATAATTAATCATCAAATTTATATTGAAATATACATTATCATTATATTATACTTGATCTCAAAAAAATAATATAACTTAAATTGGATTTTTCTCGAACGTATCTTTTTGTCGATAATTATTTAATTTATTAAATATAATGTGTAAGCTGTTGTGATTATAGCATGTGAAATATAAGGATAAATACTTCCATTTTAAAATATAAACGAGATAATGAAAATGTGTTTGAAAAAGAATATAGATATTATAGATGAACAATATTATACAGTTGAGTATTATATAAGTTTAGAGCAAGAATCTATTCATATAGAATCTAATAGTATTTTATCATGGAGCAGTATTCCAAATCCTGGGAATTCTAAAACAAGTTACTTTTCA
>CAZGBY010000090.1:0-2144 GCA_964524125.1 uncultured Clostridium sp. | reverse complement strand
TAGTAATTACGCATTAAAATTTGCGTTTTTTTATGCTTTTTCATATATTTTCTATAAATCTATTACATTTTGTATTATAGTGTAGTATAATACAAATATGAGAAAAGAATTATTACCACTATGGGTACAACCCTACAAGAAAACTGGATATGATGTAAGATTAGAAAAAGGCAGATATGTTCTATATAGAGTCACTTCAAAAAGAATCGAGGGAAAAAAGTATCCTCAATTAATACAAGATTATATTGGGGTAATTACTGAAGATGGACTCAAAGAAAAAAAGAAAGATTTTGATATCAATAATTACTATTGTTTAGAATATGGATTATCTAATTTTATATACAAAAAATTTATAGCTGATTTAAAACGATGTTTATATAGTAAAGACAGAGGTAAAAGCAAAAATAATATCATTAAATTAGGAATTATAAACTATATATATAATTGCGTAAATGAAGATACTCTTAAGATGTCTTATTTAACATTTGATGAATACGATTCATTATTGGTTTTATACAATAAAATCAGCTCTAATTCGATATTAAGAGTATCAAACAGGGTAAGTAAATTATTAGCTGAACTTATTAAAGATGATACAGACAGATCTTTGTTAACTTCTTATTTAAAATTTCATACTTGTTTATACAATCGTGATGATTTAATTGTTGCAAATAAATCTTCACAATTATTAAATTTATTAAAGAAATATGGTGTTAATTATGAATAAAACAGAACTTATTTTAGACAGTATTAAATCACTTACTGCTGTGATAAATGAACAAAATATTAAGTATAATGACTTAGAATCGAATATACAAGTTTTCCTTCACATATTACAAGGTGTGAAGGACTTTCGTGTACAAGGAAGAACCAAATTTAAACTCGAAAATATCCTGGGTTTAAGTATTCTTTTAATAATGAGAAACGAATTTCGTTCATTTAGTTATGCTGCAAATTATGTTAGATTTTACAAGGAACGTTATGCTGAGTTGGGATTGATTGAGGGTGATATTACGCCTTCACACGATACTTTTAGGCGTGTTTTTATGCTTTTAGATGCTAATACAGTAAGAGATTGCATAATAAATCGTTTGAAAAGTTTTCTACTAAACATTGTAGAAAAAAATAACAAAAAAGAAAATACTTATAAATTATATAATGTTGATGGCAAAACTTTTAATGGTAGTGGCAGAAATAAAAAAGATAAAGTTATAGAAAATATCAATATGTTTAATGTATACGATTCTTCTAATAGAATTTGTCTTTCGTCTACTCCTTTGGCTAATAAAGAAAGTGAAATTCCCGAGTTTCAAAGAATGCTTAGAAAATTTAATCTTAAAAATGTAATTGTAACAGCTGATGCGATTCATTGTCAAAGGAAGTCTTGTGAAGTTGTAATTTCTAGAAAAGGTGAGTATTTGTTTACAGTTAAAACTAATCAACATGCATTATATGAAGAAATTGAAGCAAAACTAAATAAAAATAAAGACGAAGTTAAAATCATTTGTGCCAATGATGCCACTTACGAAATATTACACTTGCCAAAAGATTATATTGGTCTCGATTTTAAAAGTCAAAAATCATACGTTAGATATACTTCCAATAAACGTAAAAAACAAGCTAAAGATAAAACATCCATCTTACATTTTTTAACTTCTTTAGAAGATGACAATTTAATAGTTGAAGCTATTGATAATAGGTGGAATATTGAAAATGATTTACATAAAACTAAAGATGAATTTTTCTTCGAAGATGATTATACTTTTTCAGATAAAAATGCTGTCAAAGTTATGGCGGTATTAAATAATATATGTTTCAGTTTATTTAAAATAGCTACCGCTTTTTTAAATAATAGTAACATGACATATACAAAAATTGAATATAGAGACAATCCTGAAAGATTACTAGGTAAAATTGTTCCTTTACTTGAAAAAGATAATTTTGAAGAGTTGATTCGAAATAATTTAAAAGGTGGAAAAAATAAGAAATAGTTTAATTTAATCATTACTATTCAGGTTTAAAATGAGTCATTTTTTAAAAAAATAAAAATCCCACTTTTTTCATCAAAAATGAGTTTTTTTCACTTAAAAAGAGGGATTTTTAGTATAATTTTATTAAATTTTAGATTTGATGCGTAATTACTG
>CAZGBY010000089.1:0-2231 GCA_964524125.1 uncultured Clostridium sp. | reverse complement strand
TTTAATAAGTTTATCTTTTATTGTAGAATCATACTCATAAGTATTATTACCTGCACTTAAGATATTACCATTATCATCATAAGTATATGACATATCTTCATCTTTTACTAAATATCCTCTATAATCATATTCATATGAATGATTGCCAAATATAGAATCTGTAATACTTACTACTTTACCTAATTTATCATAAGTATAACTTCTTTTAATACTAGATTGATTTGCTGGTTTTATATTTTCATATTCAATTAACGATAATGAATTATCATCATAAGAATAAGTATTAGATATTACTTCTTCATCACCATATAATATTACATTATTAGAAGTTCTTTTTAGTTAATCATAATTTGTAATATGATTAATAGAATCAAAATTAGATACTAATTCATTTAACGTACTTATATTATTATATGAATCATTAAAACATAACATTTCTATTTGTCCATTTAAAGGATAAGATTCAGTCATAGTACCTAAATATGTTACAGTTTTTTCTGCATCATAACGTCTTCCTATCATAAAATTAAATGTATTAAAATCATATGCAAAACTTCTTGATACTTCTTTTACAGTACCATTACAATATACTCTAAATGTTTTATTATATAAAGTTGTGATTGAAGTTGATGTAATCGTTTGATCTAAAGAAAGTCCAATACTATACCATTTGTTAGATTCAATAGTAAATGAAGTCGAATATAAATATCCATTATAACTTAAATATAAAATATTATCTGTATCTCTATATAATGATATTTTAATGTTTTGAGAATTTTTAGTTTCAAATAAATATTGTTTATTTAATGAGTTAATTCATTTAATCGTCAAAAAAACTAATGTATAACACCATTTTATGCATATTTAATACATTAGTTCTTTTGATTACTATAATTCCTATCTAAGCCCACTAGCCACATAACAATCTTAGTCTAGGAAAATCCTTGACGGATATATTTATCTTTAATATAAAAATCTTATTAAATATATCGATTTATATTAATTGAAATAAAAAGTATTAAGTACATTATTTCCACACTTAAAGTAAATTCACAAATTAAGGGTTTCAACTTAAAATTATGGATGAATAATATATCCTTGATTTATTTTTTCTTTACTAACACAAAAACCA
Source organism: uncultured Clostridium sp. (assembly GCA_964524125.1). Taxonomy (GTDB): domain Bacteria; phylum Bacillota_I; class Bacilli_A; order Acholeplasmatales; family Anaeroplasmataceae; genus CAG-307. The sequence goes on along the minus strand of CAZGBY010000089.1, from coordinate 1,099 downwards.
TCTTTAGAATCATAATAGATTGCGTTTTCTAAAATTTTAACTTTCTTTGTACGTATTAACTCTTTTTTTAAATCGAGACATTTCTTTTTAGTAGAACATGGCTCAAAATTATAATAATAGTCTAAATAATCGCCTTCTTCATCTAAAAGGCTAAATTCATACCATAATACATACAAATATTTTTGATTATTACCACATTCAATATTAAATTCTTGGATTTTAAATTCCGAACGATCTAGTTTCGATTCTTTAATACATTCTTCTATAGCTTTATTTGCCAAATCTAAAGAGGTAAAATATCCAACAGTATATCTCGTTTCTACATCTTCTTGATCATTTTCGTCATAATAAAAGTATCTCACAAATTCAACATAATAAATTTTTTTCATAAAAACCTCCTCGTATAAGTACATTTTTATATAAAAGTCTTTTATTTAATAGTTTTAATAATTTTAACAATTATTATAGACTTTAACATTCATCATAAAAGATTATTAAAATCTCAATACACTTCTTATTATCCTATCTAACCATTTTTTTATTGCATTATATTCACTACCAGGTCCAATTTTCCAGTTTGAATATTGATTATTCATAATATATTCTGCAGCTTTCTTTGAATCCCCACCGAATTTATTCATTGCTTCAATTCCTTCTTGATTTGTAGTCCACGAAACAGGCGGTTTATTTTTCATTACAGGGTCATGTTTTGACAACATATAAATAGCGCCTAATCCTACAGCATTTAGGATACAAGCTCCAGATACTGATGCTGTAGAGGCGCTAGTAGCGCCTGCAAGTATAGTCCCACCATATTGAAAAATCTCAAAAGTTGGTATACTAGTTGAACATGCCATACTAACTAGTTCACCAACTGCTGCGCCAGTAAGTCCACCAACTACAGTTGCGCCAACATAATCATACCATTTTACGCTACCATTAAATACTTCTCCATCATCTTGGTAATCCATATAAGCGGCAATACCAAAACCAAGTACTGCGCCTATTATAGCAGCTACTATAAAAAATGCCAAATTCCCATCTGGATCATAATAATTCACTGGATCATTTGCACAATATGCAAATAAATTAACGCCTT
>CAZGBY010000088.1:0-2280 GCA_964524125.1 uncultured Clostridium sp. | reverse complement strand
CTAGGGGCAAAACTGCAGGCAAAGCTGAAGGTATTCTTGAGGGAAAAGCCGAAGGAAAAGCCGAAGGTATTCTTGAAGGAAAAGCTAAAATTGTAAAGAATATGTTATCTAAGAACTTAGATGTTAATTTTATAAGTGAATGTACAGGTCTTTCAGTTTTAGAAATTGAAAAACTTAAGTAAAATTATAAAATATATTATAGAATTATATCTTTGAATGTAGAAAACTCATATAATTGAATTAGAGGATATAGAACCTCTATTTAATAGTAGTAAAGAACTTAATATGAATATGTTCTATTTGTTTAATCATAAAAATGTAAGATGGTATATGCGTTTATATCATCTTTTTATTTTTGACAATTTCATTAAAATAACATTTATTTAATGCAAAAACTTAACTATTATGATAAAATATGTATGTTATAAATAGGAAGGAAGTTATAAAAATGAGTTATATTGATAATTATAATATTTGGGCTAATTATCCAAATTTAGATTCAAGTTTAAAAGAAGAGCTTTTAAATTTGAATGAATCAGAAAAAGAAGAATCTTTTTATATGGATCTTGAGTTTGGTACTGGGGGACTTAGAGGTATTTTAGGTGTTGGTACTAATCGTATGAATATTTATACAGTTGCACGTGCTGCTAAAGCTTATGGTTTATTTTTATTAAATAAAAAAGATGCTAAAGAAAGAGGAATAGTTATTTCTCACGATAATAGAAATATGTCTAGAGAATTTTCACTTACATCAGCTAAAGTTTTAACTAAGTTAGGATATAAAGTGTATTTATTTGAAGATTTAAGACCTACACCAGAACTTTCTTTTGCAGTAAGAGAACTTAATTGTATTGCTGGTATAATGGTTACAGCTTCTCATAATCCAAAAGAATATAATGGATTTAAAATATATGATTGTGATGGTTGTCAAGTCCTACCAGATGATGCTAATTTAATATTAGAAGAAATTAATAAAATAAAAGATATTTTTAGTGTTGAAATGTCTAATAATTTAGATAATGTTATTATGCTTGATAAATCTATGGATCTAAAGTATTTTAATAATATAAAAACTATTTGTTTAAATCCAAATTTAAATAAAGATTTTAAAATTACTTATACACCACTTCATGGTACTGGACAAGTATTTTTTCCACAAGCTTTAAAGTCTTTAGGTTATAATATTAATCCAGTTATGTGTCAAATGACAAATGATCCTAATTTTTCTTGTGTAAAAACATCTAATCCTGAAAATAAAGAAGCTTATGATGAATCAATTGAATATGCTAATAAAATCGGTGCTAAACTATGTTTAGCTACAGACCCAGACGCAGATAGACTTGGAGTTGCAGTACTTCATAATGGAAAATATGAATTACTTACAGGTAATCAAAGTGCAACTGTAATATTTTATTATATTGTAAATGTATTAAAAGAAAGAGGATATGATTTTAATAATAATTATTTATTTACTACAATAGTATCTTCAACACTACCTCAACTTATAGCTTTAAAACATAATATTAAAGTAGATACTACTTTAACAGGATTTAAGTTTATAGGCCAAAAAGCTAAAGAAATTGAAAAAACAGGTAAGTATTTATTCGGTTATGAAGAATCATATGGATGTTTAATTAAAGATAGTGTAAGAGATAAAGATTCACTACAAGCATGTATTATGTTATGTGAAGCCGCAGCTTATTATTATGAAAAAGGTAAGGATTTATGCGATGTACTAGATGATATCTACTTAGAATATGGTTATATGATTGAGGATATATCTAATATAGTACTTAAAGGTATTGAAGGTAAGAAGAAAATATCAGAAATTATGGATTATTTTAGATTAAATGATATTAAACTTGAAGGATTTGATATTCTTAAGAAAGAAGATATTAAATTAAGTACTATAATTGATTATAAGAATAATACTAAATCAGTATGTTGCTTACCTAAATCTAATGTAATAAAATATTATTTAGATAATGATTGCTGGTTTGTGCTTCGTCCTTCTGGTACTGAACCTAAACTAAAAGTTTATTATGGTATTTCTGGTGAAGGAAAAGAAGAAAGCTATAAGAAACTTGAAAATATTAAGGGTCAAATACTTAATATAATTGGTAGAGTTTAATTGGAATTTTTGAAAATAAGATATGCACCCCAAAAAATGATGTGTGTTTTGGAAGGGTATTTTTAAGTAATAAAAACACTAAAAACCATCAAAAGTAAACTACAATAATTTCCCCAGTGTTCAAAATAATGACCTCTTAGTATAATGTA
>CAZGBY010000087.1:0-2344 GCA_964524125.1 uncultured Clostridium sp. | reverse complement strand
TCTTCAACAACTGGTTCTTCAGATACTGATTCTTCAGTTCCTTCTTCATCAACTGGTTGTTCTTCTTGAGATAAACTTTGTTGAACTTCAATTTCTTTTTGTAAATTTAATTTAACTAATTTCTTATAACGCTTTTTATTCTTCTTAGAACAAATGATTGCAATAATCCATAAAAGGAACAATAATACAACCACTCCTAAAACAATAATACAAACTTCTTGATAGTCTGCCCACAAATCTTTAAGCGTTTGTAGATTTAGCTTATTAAAATTTAATAAAAACATAATATACACCCCTGATTTCTTATAATTTAATTATAAAACTTTTTTGACATTTTTCAACCTTATTTTATTTTTTTTATAAAAAAATATATAAAAACAATAATTTTTGAACTCTATTTCAAAAAAAACATTTTTTTCATTTTGGGTATTTACAAATTAACTATTATTTTGTATAATATAAGAGCTGTAAATGGAACGCTAGCTCAGCTGGATAGAGCACACGCCTTCTAAGCGTGCGGTCAGGGGTTCGAATCCCTTGCGTTCCGCCATTTTTTTGCAATCAAGTCATTTTATGACTTTTTTATTTTATTAAAATCCAAAAAATTCCAACATTACATTGGAATTTTTTTATATTATTCTTCTTTACAAGTACACATTATCTTTAATATTTCATCATCAGTTTGAGCCATACCAAGTCTAGCCATTTTACCAACATTAGATATTGTATCTTCAACACATGAACTAATCAAACCTTCACCTGATTTGAATCTTTCATTATTAATAGTCATATAATAACCTAAAAGTGCTGAATCAATTGCTTCTGCTATTTTAGCAGCACATGATGGTTTTGCACCATCACAAACCATACCAGATATAATTCCAAGTGAATTAACAATTGTTTGTGAAATTCCTTTTTCTTTTAATCCCATTAAAAATGCTATACCACAAGCAGCACCAATAGCTGCAAGTGTAGCACCACAAAATGCTGATAATCTTCCAATTTCTTTCTTTTGATCAAGTGTAATCAAATCAGATACTAATAACGCTCTTAGCATTTCATCTTCTGTCTTATTATATTCTTTAGCAAAAACATAAACAGGGAGTGAGGCAGTTATCCCTTGATTACCAGAACCAGATAAGATGATAACTGGAAGTGCACATCCGCTCATTCTTGCATCTGAGGCGGCGGCTGCATAAGCTCTAGCTTTAATATTTACATTATCTCCATATGTTGAAAGTAATACGCGTCCAATATTAGCGCCATATTTATTACTTAACCCTTCATTTGCAATTGCCAGATTGCATTCAATTTGTTTTTTTAATATATCTTTTACTAAATTTAAATCAACTTCATTTGCAAATTTAATTATATCTGAAACATTTAGTTCTTTATGACAATCTAAATCCTTTTTAATTTCTTCGTAATTCTTATCTAAGATAATATTACCATTATATTCTTTATGGCATATATTTGTATGTTCACCAGCTATTGTAATTTTTGCATTATTACCTTTTCTATCATAACCTGTAAGTTCAATATATAGTCTAAAAGGTTTATTAGATGGCTTTACAAAAATATTATTCAATTTAAGATATTCTTTAATTTTTAAAGGATCATCTTTTGTTAATGTTTCAAGTACACTAAAACCATTTTCTAAAGATTTAGCAAAGTATCCTGCAGCAATTGCAGCCTCAAGTCCTTTTAAGCCATTTGTTTTAGGCACTATTACAGATTTTACATTTTTAATAATATTTCCACAAATTAATGCATCAGTTTTAACTGGTATACTTCCTAAAAGTTCTACTAAAACTCTTGCTCCATATGCAAGTGCAATTGGTTCTGTACATCCCATTGCAGGAATCAATTCATGATGTAACAATTTTATATAATTATTATACTTAACTTCATCTAACATACAACTCACCTTAATTTATATAAAATATTTATAATTAATATTAATGTTTTACAACATTAGACATTATACATTTTATTTAAATAAAAGTAAAGAAAGAGAGACTCAAAAGTCTCTCAAAATTAAACATCTTATTTAGGTTGTTTACCAATATAAGCAAGGATTCCACCATCTACATATAGAATATGACCATTAACGAAGTTAGAAGCATCAGATGCTAAGAAAATAGCAGGTCCTTGTAGGTCTTCTGGATTACCCCAACGATTAGCAGGAGTTTTTGCAAGAATAAATTGATCAAATGGATGACGAGAACCATCTGGTTGAACTTCACGAAGTGGTGCAGTTTGTGGAGTTGCAATATAACCTGGTCCAATACCATTACATTGAATATTATATTCACCATATTCTGAACAAATATTCTTAGTTAAC
>CAZGBY010000086.1:0-2370 GCA_964524125.1 uncultured Clostridium sp. | reverse complement strand
CATCAACAACCTTTGTTGTAAATTGTACTTCATCAATAAACAAATAAAACTGTTCGTTATCATCTTTTGTTACGATAGATTCAACATGATCACAAAGCGTAATAGGATTTCTAAATTTATAATACCTACGTTGATCAAGTTCAATTTTAATAATATGATCCTCTAAAATACCCTTTGAAAGCAAATATTCGTAGAACAAATCAAAAAGCAATACCGATTTTCCGCATCGACGAATACCAGTAATCACCTTAATCTCACCATTCCACATATTGTGAATAATACGTTCTAAATAAGAATCTCGTTTAATCATTTTTTCACCTCAAACTTCCGACAAATTCGTCGTAACTTTTATATATAGTATGCCGTGATATTTGAAAAAAATCAAGTAGTTAGAAGATATTTAACAAGTTCTATATCGTTAAATTATTAAAGTAAACATTAAAAAGTTAGTAGTTTTTGCAATAATTATTACATCTACAAAATCATTAGTTCGAACCTACCTTACCGTTTGGAGTTAAACCCCCTATAAAAACAAAAAAATCTCAATGCATTTATTTGTAGTGTGTAGTGTAGTGCTATTAATAAAGTAGACACTAAGGGGGGGTAAAAGTAGACACCAGAAACAATATAATTAATATCATCGCTGATCGGATGAGAATGTAATCCTATTGAACCACCTACATGAATTTTACATGATATTATTTTCATCATCTATTATTAGTTCTTTCGTGTATAATAAGTAGCTTTCCCTGCTCCATGTTTTTCAATTAAGCCATTCTCTTGTAATCTTTTTAATGCTTTTTCTATTGAACTACTTGAAATTGAACTACATAAACTTAAAATATCTACTTTTTTGAATTTACCTATTTGTTTACTTATTGCATCCTTAACCATTGAAATTGAAGATTTGTTATTTTGAACAATGTTAATTCGTTCTTCAAAGTCATTATACGCAGACATTATCGTAGAAAGCATGTATCTAACAAAAGGCATAACATCTTCTTTATTTTCATGCCAGCCAATTTGACTATCCTGTAAGGCATCATAATACAAATCTTTATACTTAGCTATTTTTTCTTCTAAAGATATATATTTACCAACATAAAAACCAGAACGATATAAAAGTAATGTTGTTAAAAGTCTACTCATTCTCCCATTACCATCTAAAAACGGATGTATACATAGAAAATCATGTATAAAAATGGGTATAAGAATAAGTGGATTTACCTTACCATATGCAATCGCCTCATTATATTCATTACATATTTTTTCTATTGCCATAGGAGTTTCAAATGGATCAAGTGGTGTAAATAAAGTTGTAGCATTGCCATTAGCATCAACACTACTAATAAAATTTTGTACACTCTTAAATCTACCACCTATTCTTTTGTCACTACAATGTGAAAATAAAATTTGATGAAGTTGTAAAATATAGTTAGGAGTAATAGGAATTTCATCAAAACTTTCATGGATAATTGATAAAGCATCTCTATATCCAGCAATTTCTTCTTCATCTCTATTTTTAGGCATTGTTTTTTCTTCAACCAATTGTTTTATTCTTGTATTAGTTGTTCTTATACCCTCAATCGCATTAGAAGATTCAGTACTTTTTATTTTTGCAATTTCAACTAATTTTTGTAATTCTTGAGGTTTTTGTTTTACAAATAATTCTTGTCTTCCTTGCATTTGTGAAATATTGGCAATATAACCTAACGTTCTACTATCCCAATTTTGTTCATATAATCTTTTATAATCAAATTTACGCATATTCGCCCCCCTCATTCTCGTAAATTATATCACGCTTTACGAGAAAAATCAAATAATACGAATATTTACTAGTAATTTTTATGAATATTTACGAGATTCATTTTATTTTTACGTAATTTCCATCATTAAAATAATAATCTCTTTTACCTTCAAACCTATCATGAACTTTATTGTGACATTCATAACATAAAAGTTATAAGTTATTATTTTTTGCAATCTGAAATCATCAGCATTTTAAATTGATTCATTATAATTTGTATGAAGTAAAATATTATATATGATCTTCTGGTGCTGTTGAAATATCTAAGTCAATTCTAATCGTGGATAGTAACTTTTTAGATACTCTAGGTCTTAAATTAAAGCCACAACAAATAGCTATAACATTTTTATAATGTGGTTCTTTAGCAGTTTTATTATAATAACTCGCTATTGTTTTATGATCTAATCCACATAACTTAGCACATACATTATCTGATGGCATTTCAAAATAATTATATATAAAAATAAATGTATCATTAAATGTTCCATTCATGTGGCTGATTAGTAAATTATCTTCGACATCATCTTCTTTAAAGTTTTCAAATTTTTTTTAAATCATCATTT
>CAZGBY010000085.1:0-2659 GCA_964524125.1 uncultured Clostridium sp. | reverse complement strand
TTATAATTATTTTGTTAATAGTACTTTATCATGGAGCAGTATTCCAAATCCTGGGTATTCTAAAACAAGTTACTTTTCATATGCTGGATATAGAATATCAAAATAAAGGAGTTAATTTAAATGAAAGATAGTTATATTATAGAGTTTAAAGGAAAAATAATTACATTAAATCTAAATAATATTAAAGAAGTCTATTTTTCTAGTTATTGTAACAAAGTGTGTTTTTCAAATGAAGTAAAAGATTTTTTAGAACAACATATTGATTATAAGATAGTATTAGAATGGAATAATGAATTTGTAAATATTAATTTAGATAAAATTGATGAATTATTAAATAAAAATAGTTTTGATACTATAAGAGATATTTGTTATTATTTTGAATTAATACTAGATATTTACTTTATTGAAAAAAGAACATATGCTAGAATAATTGAATCATTAAAAATAATGTTTAATAAATTTGGATATTTTATGAATTATAATTTTTTTGATGTTAACCCGGATTGTAATATTTTCAAATTATTCAATTTCATCTATATTAGAGGATTAACAGTATGCAGTGAATATTTAAGTTCTGTTCATGGCTCAATTCTTTATTATTTGAAAAATATTAAATATTTAGGTTTATTACCACAACTTTATTATTTGAATTATTTCGATTTATTTTGGAAATGTATTGATGAGATAATAATTCCTATTTATGAACATTTTAATGAACCAAGTAAATATTTAAAAGATAATAATCTTAAATACGATGATGATTTGCAATCTTTAAAAAAATATAGGCTTAAAATAACAATTGATGATTTTATTAAAGAAAATCACATTAAACGATAATTATTGATTCTTTTTATATACTTTTGACAAAATTCGACAACTGCATACGTTAGAACACTACCTGAGGGGTCGGGGCGTAATTCTTATGTTAATGGATATAGAATTGGTGGAAAAACTGGTACAAGTCAAACAGTAGATGAAAATGGTGGTTATTCGAATTCTAAATACATCCTATCATTTCTATCAGCTGCACCTATGAATGATCCTGAAATTTGTATGTATATAGCTATAGAAGAACCTAAGAATACTATTCAATATGGTGGAGTAGTAGCTGCACCTATTGCTAAAGAAATATATGAACAAATACTTCCTTACTTAGAAGTTAAACAAGATAATCTAAATGCATTAGAAAAAGAATATAGATATTATATAGATGAACAATATTATACTGTACAATATTATATAGGTTTAATGAAAGAAGCTATACCTAAAGAATATAATTATACGATACTTACAATAGGTGATGGAAGTAAAGTAATAGATCAAACACCATCTAGTGGTAGTAAGGTTAAACAAGGTGGAGTAGTTATATTATATTTAGGATGGTAATTAGTATTATAAAATAAATTTTTACCATGTGTAACAAATTAAATGTTGAAATTTAATTTTAAATTATATATTTATAGATAAAGTCTTATCTTTAATTAGGATAAGATTTTTAATCTTGCAATGTGATAAATATTACTATAAATTAATTATTTAAAAAATAAATAAAAGTGTATTGATTTAATACAAAAATATAGTATAATATTAATGTATCGTACAGATACAAAGGACGTGATTTTGTGTTTTTTTTCTTTTTTGATTTTTCAAAATATACTCTTGATGAATTTCTTAAACATAGATTAATTAATAAAATGGATATTTTGAATAAAATCGAGTCTCTTAAAGAAACTTTAGATTTAGAGTCGGATTTTTTAAATGAAACATTACTTAATCTTTTATATGATTTTTCAGTGGAAATACAAAGTAAAAATTTTTTGGATTTATCAGAAAATTTATTTTGGTCATATAATATTAAAATTGATGTTAATGGAGTTTTTCTTTATTTGATAGAAGTGGAAACGAATGGAAGAAGTGAAGTATTAATCAAAACGTCATTTGAATTAATTAAAATCTCGCCGAAAATGATATCTACTCAAGAATATGCAAAAATAAATAATGTCAAAGACGTGACTGTTAGACAATGGATTAGGAGAGGAAAGCTAAAAGGCGCTATAAAAATAGGAAATGATTGGTTTATTTCTCAATTGACAAGACCGGTTAAAAAGGGTTTCGTTGAAAGTCATTACAAATGGGATACGAATCTTTATGATTTTATAATTGAAGATATTAATATTAATGATTTTGATTCTGCTTTAATAAAAAAGACTAAAGTAACAAATATCTTTCAATTGGTTTTATGTAATTCGACTACTGGTGTGGAGAAAACGATTTCTATTAAAAGAGAATTGAAAGAAAAAATTGAGTTGTATTTTGTTTCTAATTATATGGTAGAAGATGTTAATTCGACTATTTATTGTAAGTTATATTAAAGGAATATTAATTTTGTTTTTAATGTTTTAATATAATTGAAAACTTTTGATATTACTACTTATTAAATTTAATTTAGTGAGTTTTAATATAAATAAAACTTATTGTAAACAAAAAAAGGATTATTTATATGCCATCAACATAAAAAAAATCCTTTATAGAATGCTAAAATTGCATCCTGAACACATCAATTATAGCATTCTTATCTTTGTTTTACAAGAACAAAGGAGGAAAATAGTAATTACGCATTAAAATTTGCGTTTTTTTATGCTTTTTCATATATTTTCTA
>CAZGBY010000084.1:0-2792 GCA_964524125.1 uncultured Clostridium sp. | reverse complement strand
TAGGTAAAAGTATACCTAGTTTTCGTTAAAATAACATTTTTATGCGATTGCCCTATTTTCAAACAATTGACAAATCAAACAAAAAAAGTAGATTAAACCGCTTTTTAAAGTATATTCATCATAGTACATATTAAAATAATTATAAATAAAGAAAATGCCGATAAAGCACTTGTCCATACTACAATTTGGCCTGCTAATTCTTCATCTTGCCCCATTTGTTGAGCCATAGGTGCACTAGATACTGCAATAGGTGAAGCAAATACAGCAATCAAAATCGCAAATTGAGTTGTACTATTAAATCCTAAGAAATATGCAATAGTAAGTAAAATAAGTGGTGCGATAACAAGTCTTAAAGATACTGCAATACCTAACTCTTTCCACATGGATTTTACAGATGAAAATTCAAATCTTCCACCAAGTACAATAAGTGCTAAAGGTGTTGCAACCTTTGATAAATCAGATATAGTTTTAGTAATAAATGTTAATTTATTATTTAAAAAAGAATTCATATCAAAACCCAGTTTTGTAATTCCTGTATTAATTAAGCATACGCAAATACCAGCTAAAACACCAATAATAAGAGGATTAGTTATAATTTTATATAAAATTGATTTTACAGATACCTTACTATCTTCTGTTTTATCAAAAATACTCAAAGCTATAACTGCTAATATATTAAATAAAGGAACACTTACAGCTGCGATAACAGACGCTTCTAATTTGGCAGCTTCTCCACCCAACATAGATGCCAAGGGTATACCAATTATTGCATAATTAGAACGAAATGATGCTTGTAAGATAACACCTTTTTGTTTCTTATTTGGTATAAAAAGTATTACAACAACAAGACCAATTCCAAATAATAGTAAAATAGCTAAAACTATAAACAATACAAATAACCAATTGATGGTAGATAAATCAGCTAAATATAAATTACTAAATAATAATATTGGTATTAAAACTTTAAATACTAATTTATTACATTCTGGCAAAAACTTTTCACTAAAAAAATTAATTCTTTTTAAAAAATACCCTACTAAAATAGGTATAATAATAGGCAAAATAGCGTTTAAAGTAAACAATAAATTTGACATTTTTCAACTACTCCTCTTCAATAATATTATCACCGTTTATTCCTTTAAATATCACATTGTTAGTAACAATATTTTCAACATTCAAGCAATAAAACCCAGCATTTTTTAATTTAAAATTATGTTCTATCATAACAGGATAGCCTTCAGCTATTGAATTATCATATTCAAAATAAATATTTTCAAATTCAATTCCTTTAATTTTAGATTCAGGAAGTCCTAAAAATACTCCGGCTGCGTAACCTACATTCATACATTTCATGTTAGAAAATTTAAATTTGCCAATTACTGGTGTAAGACATGTAAATTCTTGTGGCTCTTTAGTCCAAACATATTCTTCATGGCCACCTTCAGGCCCCATATTATAATACATATTTATAACAAATGGTGTTTTTACATTATCCATATAAATATTATTAAAGCTTACATTATCAATAGAGCCTATATTTCCTCTACCACGTCTTGTTTTTATACGAAGACCTCTATCAGTATTAATAAACATACACTTTTCCACAACCACATTTTTAATACCACCAGATGACTCACTACCAAATACAACTCCACCATGTCCTTGTTCCATATAGTTATTTCTTATAATTATATTTTCCGATGGTTTTCTAAATCTTTTTGCAAGTTCATAAGTCCCTGATTTTAATGCAATACAATCATCACCAACACTAAAATAACAACCTGCAACTAAACAATTAGAAGAACAATCAATATCAAGACCATCAGTGGTTGGCATAGATATAGGATTTTCTATTTTCATATTTAAAAACTTTAAATTATCACAAAAGAAAGGATGTAAATTCCAAGATGGACTATTATGAATATAGATCCCTATAACTTCAACATTTGTACAATCTTTTAAATACATACCAAATCCTCTCCACGAGATTCTTTTAGTATGGTGGTCTAAATACCAATCTCCTAAATGGGCTTGTTCATCTATTTCACCTTGTCCTGCAATAATTACATTATGACAATCAATTGCAGTAATACTTGATGCGAAACAATCAACTAAACTTCCTTCCCAAGTACCAAAGGAATATCCTTCTTTTTCTGCTGGTAATACAGGAAAATCACTTCTTTGATATTTAGCAATTATTTTAGCTCCTTTTTCTAAATATAATGTAATATTAGATTTTAAAAAGATAGAACTAATTAAGTAAGTTCCCTTAGGAAAATATACACATCCGTTTTTAGGACAACAATAAATAGCAGCTTGAATTTTTACTGTATCATCATAAAGTCCATCACCAAGTGCATTAAATTCTTTTATATTTAAACATATACTTTCAAATTCAGTTGTAAATTCGATTGTTTCATCTAAAACTTCAATTTTATATTTAGTATTAGGATTTAAATCATATAGTGTAAAAACATTTCTTTTTTCTTTTTTTATGAACTTAGAATTAAGATATATATCATATTCATTATCGTTATAATATGGAAATTCATTTTCTAATTCTAAAGTTATTGTACGTGATGTTATCGATAATATATTCATATTTTAAAACCTCAAAAGTAAGTATAGCACAACCTAAATAAAAATTAAATAAAAAAGATTATATTTTAAATATAAAAAGATAAGTCAATATTAATTATTAAACTAATAGATGACTTATCTTCTTTTTTGTGCTTTTAGAAATGAAATATTAAATATTAAGTTCTTTAATTTCTTCAATAGTTAAGCCTGTA
>CAZGBY010000083.1:0-2991 GCA_964524125.1 uncultured Clostridium sp. | reverse complement strand
GATGAAAAAGTGTCACCACTGGTGACACAATTAAGTTGGACGAATCATTTGCTAATTATGTCAGGTTGTAAAACACAAGCAGAACGACATTTTTATATTAATCTAGCAATAAAGGAAAAATATTCAAAAAGAGAACTTGCAAGACAATTAGATAGCGCTTATTATGAAAGATATATGCTTTCACAAAAAGAAACTACACCTGCAATTATGCAAGCAAAAGATAATACAAAAAAACTTTTTCTGGACACTTATACTCTAGATTTCTTAAATTTGCCTGAAAGCGTATCTGAAAAAGATTTACAAAAATCAATAATAAAAAATCTTAAAACATTTATACTTGAAATTGGTAAAGACTTCACTTTTATCGGTGAGGAATATAGAATACAAGTCGTAAACCATGATTATTTTATAGATTTATTATTCTATCATAGAGGATTGTCTTGTTTAGTTGCATTTGAACTAAAAATCGGTGAATTCAAACCAGAATATGTAGGAAAAATTAATTTATATTTAGAAGTATTAGACCGAGAAGTTAAAAAACCAAATGAAAACCCAAGTGTTGGCGTTATTCTTTGTGCAAAAAAAGATGACGAAGTTGTTGAATTTGCTCTAAGTATAAGCTTATCACCAACTATGGTCTCTGAATATAAACTAAAACTTATTGATAAACAACTATTACAAGAAAAATTAAAGGAATATATTAGCCTTCATCTGATGATTAAACTAAGAATAAATCTTATATAAACAATATTATTTTATAAAAGGCTTATCAGCTTGTGCAAAATCATAATTTTGCATCTCATCAAAACTTAACCATTTACCATCACTATGCTCACTAATACTTAAATTTCCACTTATAAGCTTACATTTATATGCATATAAAGTAATAGAAAAATCATCATATGGTTTAATATCTTTATATTCATAATATGATTTACCTAAATACTTAATAGGTTTAATTAAAGAATCTAATTCTTCTTTTATTTCTCTTATAATTGTATCTTCATGTGATTCATTAATTTCTACTTTACCACCAGGAAATTCCCACTTTCCTTCTAGTGCTCTACCCTTACCTCTTTTAGTACAATATATTTTCCCTTCTTCATTTTCAATTAATGCACATACTACTTCATAATGTTTCATTTAACTTACCTCTAAATCTTGTGGTATTTCAAAATCTAGGTAATATTCTTCATCAACTTTATTATCAAGTATTATATCAAATAATAAAGTTGATGCTTTATAAGGGTTTCCTTTACTATCTGTAGTATTAACAAATGAATCTCTAATATTTGTAAACTTACCAGTACCAAAATAAGTAAATGGTAAAGTTATTCCATTTTCATCATCCATCTTTCTTACAAATACATGAACTATTTTAGTGTTTAATAATTTCTCACCTATACTGTTGTCATAAGTAGTATTATTTTCAGCTTCCCATTGAAAAGTACTACTATCGATAAATTTGTCTTTATAGTTTGTTCGTTCTTGTTTTTCTTTGTCTTTTTTTAGTCCTACAAAAATAATAGTTTCACCATTTGTAAGAAACATAGTACCTTTCATAAACATTAAGTTATTTTTTAATAAAGACATCATTACTTGTTCTTTATAATAATTTGCATAAAGTTTAAATTTAGTATCATAATCACCAAATTCACTATCACATCTAGTTATTCCATATTCAATCAAATCATTCATATATTTAATAAAATCATCATTAATTATATCAACATTTAACTTATTATCTTTAAGAATATTTTTCTTATTTAAAATATATATAGCATGATTTAAAGTATCTAGATTTACCTTAGAATTATAATTTGTAAGTTTATTAATATCTAGTTTTTCATTAATCATTTGATTAATAACTAAATATTCATCAACTCTTACTAATGGTAATAGTTCTGATACATTATCAATAAATTCTATTTGTGAATCTGTAAATATAGGTAATCCTTCTTCATATACTTTCTTTAAGAAAGTATAATATGATTTATTCATATTACCTAGCTTAGATTTCATAAATCTTATTAAATCTGGTGCTATTTCACTTTCTAAGAAATCCATATGTGTAGGATATGTTTCTTTATTTAAATACTTCTTAAAATTAATATAATCTTGTTTCAAGAAATCTTTCTTATTAAAATTAGCTTTATCTAAATGAGATATAATTTCAGTTTTAGATAAATCATCAAAGAATATTTCTACACCTGGTATTTGAAGATTTTTAAAATCATTATTTATTAAATCTTTTAAATAAGCTTTTTCTGTATAAGTTGTTCTTCCTAGTGTACCTAAAGCTAAAGCTATTTGTATAGATCTATCATAATTATTACCAATAAAATCAAGTACTGTTAAATAATCTTTATTTTCATATTTTCTTAAACCTCTACCTAATTGTTGTAAGAATATCGTAGATGATTCAGTAGGTCTTAAAAATAATACCATATTAACTGAAGGTATATCTACACCTTCATTTAATATATCTACAGTTGTTATAATTTCTAAATCATTTGATTCATTTTGAAGATCATTAAAAGCTTTTATTCTTTGCCCTAAATCATTTTTTCCTGTAAGTGCAATTGCACTATATCCTAACATAGAAAATTCACTTGACATTAAATTAGCATGATCTATACTTGTACAAAATGCAATGCATTTTAGTTTTTCATTTTGTTTTATATATTTTTCTATTTGAGATGCTATAAAGTTTACATTTGCAGTTTTAGATATTTCTCTTGCGATTTTAGATTTATCTTTTGATGAATAGTCTGCAAATTCATCTTTAATAGCATAGTAATGGAATGGTACAACTAAATCATTTATAATAGCATCTCTTAGTCTTAATTCAAATGGTACGTTATTTTCAAATAATGAAAATACATCTTCGTTATCCATACGTTCTGGTGTTGCAGTAAGACCAAGTACAAAACCTGGTGTAAAGTAATTTAGAATTGATGATACACTATTAGTGGTTGCATGATGACATTC
>CAZGBY010000082.1:0-3095 GCA_964524125.1 uncultured Clostridium sp. | reverse complement strand
ACACTCCCTTGATTTTAAAGAAGGATACATTCCTTCTTAGAATTTAACTATCCAAAATATATTGACAATATATATCAAATATCATATACTATCATTGTAATAGTTGAACAATTGTTCAATTGATTGAGGTGTTAAAAATGGAAGATGTTTATAACGAAGAATTAGTAAAAGAAGTAAAAAGCAAAATGCCAAGTGAAGATGTAATCTATGATTTAGCTGAACTATTTAAAGTATTTGGTGATTCAACAAGAACCAAAATACTTTCAGCATTAGAAATATCTGAATTATGCGTATGTGATATTGCATCTACATTAAATATGACAAAATCAGCTGTATCACATCAGTTAAGAATACTTAGAACATCTAAGCTTGTTAAAACGAGAAAACAAGGAAAAGAAGTGTATTATTCATTAGATGATGATCATGTATCAAAAATATTTGAATGTGCACTTGAACATATTAATGAATAGGAAGGTATATAAAAATGAGAAAAACATATAAAATAGAAATTGATTGTGCTAATTGTGCAGCTAAAGTAGAAGATGTAATTAAACATATTGATGGAGTTAACGAATGTATTATAAACTTTATGATGCAAAAAATGATTATTGATATTGATGATGATAAATTTGATGAAGTATTAAAACTAGTAATTAAAAAGGCTAAAAAAGTAGAAAGAGATTTTGAGGTTTTAGATTAATGAGTAAAAAACAAAAAGGAAAGTTAAAAAGAATTATTATTGCACTAACATTGTTTATATTAGTATTTATAGCTAATATAATATGCAAAAATATATTAAATTATGAACAAGGTCTTGCTAGTATAATAGATAATAAATATGGTTGGTTATTACCATTCATACTATATTTATTAATATACATTTATATAGGATATGATGTAATTAAAGAAGCTTTTTTAAATATATTTAGTGGTAAAGTCCTTGATGAAAATTTTCTAATGGTTATCGCTACATTTGGTGCATTTTCTTTAGGAATTTATAGAGCACTTAAAGGAATGGATATCGAAGGCTTTGATGAAGCATGTGCAGTATTACTTTTCTATCAAGTAGGAGAATGGTTTCAATCATATGCTGTTTCAAAATCTAGAAAGTCTATTTCAAGTTTAATGGATATTCGTCCTGATTATGCAAATCTATTAAAAGGTGAAGATATTATAAAAGTATCACCAGAAGAGGTTAAAATCAATGATATTATTGTTGTATATCCTGGTGAAAAAATACCACTTGATGGTATATTAGTTGAAGGTGTATCTTCTGTAGATACATCATCTCTTACAGGAGAATCGCTTCCTTTAGATGTTAAATCAAATAGTATTTTATTAAGTGGTAGTGTAAACTTAACTCAAACTATTAAAGTTAAAGTAGAAAAAAAATTTCAAGATTCAACTGTAAATAAGATTTTAAATTTAGTTGAAAACGCATCTAATTTAAAATCTAAATCAGAAAACTTTATTACTAAATTTGCTAAATACTATACTCCAATAGTTGTAATATGTGCCATATTACTTGCAGTAATACCTACTATAATTACTAAAGACTTCTCAACTTGGCTTTATAGAGCGTTAAACTTTTTAGTTGTAAGTTGCCCATGTGCACTTGTTATTTCAATTCCACTTTCATTCTTTGCAGGACTTGGTTGTGCATCGGGAAATGGTATTTTAGTAAAAGGTTCTGTATATCTTGAAAAAATTAATGAACTAAATACACTTGTCCTAGATAAAACAGGTACATTAACAAAAGGTACATTTAATGTTGTAGAAGTTCATCCTTTAAATAGAAAAGAAGAAATATTAAGACTTGCGTCTATAGCTGAAAAAGATTCATCTCATCCTATAGCTTTATCCATTAAAAAAGAATATCAAGGTATTATAAATGAAACTTATACTCTTACAAATATAGAAGGTATGGGTATTAAAGCTTATAAAGATGATGATATTATATATTGTGGTAATGATAAATTAATGGAAAAATATAATATTAATTATATTGTAAATAATACTATAGGTACTAAAGTATATGTTGCACATAATAATAAATTTATAGGTTCTATAGTTATAGCTGATGAATTAAAAGATTCATCTTATAAAGCTATAAAAGATTTAAATAATTTAGGTATAAAAACTTTAATGCTTACAGGTGATAATGAAGAAGTAGCTTTTAATATTGCATCTAAGCTTTCGCTTTCAAACTATAAATGTAATTTACTTCCACAAGATAAAGTTAAAGAATTTGAAAAAATAATGAATAATAAAAAAGGATATGTAGGATTTGTAGGCGATGGAATTAATGATGCACCTGTACTTATGAGAGCTGATATAGGTATATCTATGGGTCAAATTGGATCTGATGCTGCTATTGAAGCTTCAGATGTAGTTTTAATGAATGATAATTTAAATGATATAACTACATTAATTAAAATAGCAAAAGGTACTTTAAAAATTGTTAAACAAAATATTATATTTGCACTTGGTGTTAAGTTGTTAATATTAATGCTTTCAGCACTTGGTTATGCAAATATGTGGCTTGCAGTTATTGGGGATGTCGGAGTTGCTTTTATTGCAATTTTAAATTCTTTAAGATGTCATAGATTGAATAAATAATTAAAACTAAGTATTATAAAATGCTAAAATTCAACATATTCTTATATATTTATATGTAATTTAAGTTAAAAACAACTCAAAAAAAGCGTAAAACTTTAAAAATGTAAGATAAACTTTACGAAAACGCTTGCATATGTTTGTCAAGTGTGCTATACTTTACTCAGAAAGAAGGTAAAGATATGTACGTAAAAATATTTTACAAGGAAAAAAATAAGAATTTAAAAAGCTTAAGAGCTGTTGATAGAAATGATAAAAATATAGATATAGAATGTGAAGAAGTTATAGGTTTACCACTTGATGAGAAAATTAAAAGACAAATATCTATATTAAATAAAGGTTTCTTTGTAACAAAATGGGTTAGAGAATAAATTTAATATTATAATTAAGGTGATTACTAAGTATGGTAATCATCTTTCTTTTGGTTACAGTTCAGTCGAATTTAATATAAAATAAAAAACTTATGGAAAAACCTTACA
>CAZGBY010000081.1:0-3583 GCA_964524125.1 uncultured Clostridium sp. | reverse complement strand
AAATGATATATCCATGTTATTATTAAAATCAGGCATAATTAATCCAATTTTCATACGTTAATTCACCTCAATCATTTTTGTTATATTATGACTATTAAAGTTTCCTAATATTTTATCTTTTAAAATACCATCTTTAAAATATAAAATTGCAGGTAATACTTTTATATTATACATTTCTTTAAGTTTATAATACCTAGATGTATTAACCATAAAAAATTTAATATTTTTATATTTTCTTTCAAGATCATATAACATATTTAATGTAATATTGCAATTACTATGGTATCCCGCATAAAAAAGTACTAAAGAATTTCCAACTAAAAAATTTCCATTTGGATATTCTAGCATTTAATCATCCCTTTATTTAAGTGATACAACAGTACATCCGTTAAGACCTTCACCCTCACCACCAAAGCGATAAGATTTTACATAACTTGAAGATTTTAAATATTTGTAAACAGCATCTCTTACAGCACCAGTACCAAAACCATGAATGACATATATTTGAGGCATATTAGCTAAATATGCATCATCAATAAATTTTTCAAGTGCAGGTTTTACCTCCTCATAACGATAACCTCTCAAATCTAGAGTCATCTTAGCAGATGAGGATTTAGTTACTAAAACTGTTGATTTTTTAGGTTTAATTTTTACTTCTTTTTTCTTATGACTTTCAAAAGTGATTTCATTTCTTTCAAAAGTCATTTCAAATTTACCAAATGATACAGTATACTTATCATTTTTAATTTTTGTAACTTCACCACTTGTTTGATATGATTTAATATAAACATAATCTCCAACTTCAATTTTATCATTAAATAATACTTCTTCACTTTTAGATACATTTAAATTAGAAATATCATGTTTAATACTTGCAAGTTTATGTTCTTTAAAATACTTATCATCTTTAAGTTTATTAAGTTCTTCTAAAATATTTTGTGATTTATCTTTAGCTTCTTGTAAAATCACACTTGCTTCATCACGAGCTTTTTTAATTATTAAATCATAAGAAGCTTCTAGTTCTCTTTTTTGATGTTTTACTTCTTTAAGACGTTTGTTGTATTCATTAATTTTATGTTCATAATCTTGCTTAATAGAACTGATTTTTTCATTTTCTTCATCTATTTTATTAATTAATGAAGAAGTGTCACTTTCTTGAGAATCAAATACTTCTTTAGCATAAGCAAGTATTTCTTCATTTAAACCAAGTCTTTTACATATAAGCATTGCGTTCGATCTACCTGCAACACCAATTTGTAATTTGTAAGTAGGCATTAAAGTTTCAACTTTAAATTCAACAGATGCGTTTATAATGCGAGGATTATTATAAGCAAACGCTTTTAAATCAGAATAATGAGTTGTAGTAATAACTCTACCACCTTTTTTAGTTAAATAATCAATAATCGCAATTGCCAGTGAAGCTCCCTCTTTAGGATCAGTACCAGAACCAACTTCATCTAATAAAACTAATGAATTATAAGTAAATTTATCTACTATTTTAGCAATATTTTTCATATGCGATGAGAAAGTTGAAAGTGATTGTTCAATTGATTGTTCATCCCCAATATCAGAAAATACATTATCAAATACATTTAGTTTAGTTTCAAAACCGCATGGTACAAAAAGTCCTGATTGCATCATTAAAGTAATTAAACCAACCATCTTAAGCAATACTGTTTTACCACCTGTATTAGGGCCGGTAATAATTATAGTATCATAAGTAGTACCTAATTCAACATCATTTTTAACTACAATATCTTTATCTATTAAAGGATGAGCACCATTTTTAATAGATATAATACCTTCATCATTAACTAAAGGTTTTATCATATTATATTCTTTAGCATATAAAGCTTTTGCATATATAATATCTAAAGATAATAAATTTTCAAAGTTTAATAATAATTCACTTGCAATAGAACCTACTAATAAAGATAAGTTTTTAATAATATTATTCTCTTCTTTTTTCTCATCATTTTTAATGACTTCAATTTGACAAGATATCTTATAAGCTTCTTCTGGTTCAATAAAATAAGTAGTACCTGAAGATGATGAGTCTCTTACAATACCTTTTATTTGTCCTTTAGCTTCTGCTTTAACAGGTAATGTTAAATGACCATCTTTTAAAGCTACAATTGATTCTTGTAACATCGAAGACTTTGTTTGTAAACAAGAATTCATATAATTACGAAGATGAGTTTCTTCCATTTTCAATCTACGTCTTATTTTAAATAGTTCCATAGATGCGTTATCATTTATTTTCAAATCTGGTGATATTGCACTTGAAATCTCATCCTGAATTTTATTGTTTACTATTAAATTTGAAAAATAATTTTCAAGAGGTGATAAATCTATTTTCAAATTAATTAATTCTTTAAAATATTTTACTACATTTTCAGATGCGTATAATAGACCTGCTATATCAAGTAATTCTTCTTTAGATAAAACGCCACAAAGTTCTACTCTTAAAAGAGCGTGTTTGACATCTTTAAAACCTGCAAGAGGAACTTCTTTTAATTTAACAGTTGAATCAAATGCACATTTAACTTCATCTAGCATTCTATTAATATCTTGTATATCATTTGTAGGTTTAATTTCAAATACTTTTGTTTTAGATATACTTGTTTGACAAAAAGAACTTAATTTATTTAAGACTTTATCAAATTCAAGTAATTTTGTTTCAAAATACATATTAAGTTCTCCTTATATTATATTTATTTATTATTATAATGGCTACTGTTATCATTAGATGGATTAAATCCATTGGTATGTAGTTTTAAATCTTCTATAACAAGATCACGCAATATTAAATTAGTTTCTTCATAATCTTTTGGTTTATATTTAGAAAAGTAAGAACTAAAAAATACATAGTCAATACAAGATACTTTATAAATAGTATCATCTTCTAATTCATCTAAACTATATTGCATGCCATATAAATAATAAGATAAATTATTGTTATAAAATTCTTTTAAATATTTACCTTCAAGAGAGAATATAATTATTACATTATCAAAAGGTAGAAATGAATAAATTTGATTAAAATCGATGTTACCTTTAGATAATCCATTTCTTATTCCAGCTATATTAGTAATAAATACATCACAATTTGTATAGGTATAGCCTACATTACCAATATATTTTTGTAAATTTTGATCATATCTTGATATATTATAGGAACATGTTGTATATACTTCATTTAAAATGTTATTATCTTTTTGTTTATAAGAATTAATAATTTCTAAAACATTACTATCACTATCTTTTAATGAAGATGTCTCAAAATGATTAAATGAATAAGAAATAACATCCTTTTTATCATATGAATATCTAAGCGTGATTTTACCAAAGCATTCCAAATTACCAGCAGATTGAATCACAGGTAGGTCAACACCATCATCTCTTTTAATGACCCCTTTTTGTTTTGTATGAGTATGTCCATTAATCACAGCATCTACTAAATATTCATTATTATATTTTAAATTAGCAAGTAAATTATTTAAATTATAATTATTTATAGACTCAGAATTTCCTCCATGAATATTTACAATTATTATATCACAGCCATCATTTTTAAGACTTA
>CAZGBY010000080.1:0-3638 GCA_964524125.1 uncultured Clostridium sp. | reverse complement strand
TCAAGCACAAGCTTATGTTAATACTATGAATGCAAAAGATTTGTTAGAGTATTTTCTAAAAAACGAAAAATATGTTTTTAAAAAAGGTAAATCACTTAAAGGATTCATGCCTGATTGGATTGGAGAATTTTATGCCTATTTTCAATGGTATTATAATATTCCAAGTTCAGAAGTTTTAAAGAAAGTACCACTTGAGTTTTTAAAGAAAGCATATTTTGGATTACATGATTTAGAATTAGTACTTGCTGTACAAAAAGTTGGTGAAAAGTAATGGATCTAATTTGTTTTCATAATCCAGAAGAAGAAAATGGATATTTAAGTAATTGGTATTTATCTACTTTTATAATAGATGACATTACATTTTCATCTATGGAACAATATATGATGTATAAAAAGGCGATTCAATTTAATGATATAAAAATTGCTAATGAAATTCTTGGTGAAACAGATGTAGCTAAAATTAAATCATTAGGAAGAATGGTTTCAGGTTACGATGAAACTATATGGAATGGTGTTAGACAAATTATAGTATATCAAGGATTAATTGCTAAGTTTTCTCAAAATAATGAATTGAGAGAAAAACTAAAATCAACTGGTGATTTAACGATTGTAGAATGTTCTGTAAAAGATTTAATTTGGGGAATCGGATTATCGATGACTGATACCAATAGATTTGATAAATCAAAGTGGAGAGGACAAAATCTATTAGGATATACATTAATGTTAGTGCGTGAACAATTATAATATAATTAAGATTTTAGTTATTCGAAATTTTCGAATAACTGATGTAAAACAATAAAATATTTTGAATAACAAAAAACTAGCAAATAAATTACATATTCCAGTTATGGCTCCTACTTAATATTCGTTTAGTATCCTAATGGTAAACATTTTGTTGCTGGAAGTAAAGACTGTGGTAAAAGTCCGGATTATAAAGATATTGGTGAATTTAAAATTTTTTATCCTAGGAGGAATAAATAATGAACGATTTAAAGTGTGAAAAATGTGATTCAAAGATGATATATAAAATAAATGGACATACTCAAGGTTGGTATTGTGAAAAATGTGATTGGGGTATTTGTACATCATATTTTAGTAAATTTGAATCAGATAATATAGATTATAAAGTTGAAATATTAGGTAATAATGAAATTGATTTAAATAATTTAAAAATAATTTCCAAAATTAAAGGTTGTAATTTTATTTTATCCAAAGAAATATTGTTAAACGGTGGTAACTTGATAAAAGATAAAGCTATTAATATTAATGATAAAATTAAAACATTAGATGATTTAGGTATTAAATATATTATTGAACCTAAATATCCATATAAATGATATGGATTAATGATTGCTTAATTACTTTTTGTTAAAAATGTATTATTATTTTAAAATTTTAGAATAAAAAAAATTTCGACTTTAAATTTGTCGAAGTACTAGCTATCAAATAATC
Source organism: uncultured Clostridium sp. (assembly GCA_964524125.1). GTDB lineage: Bacteria > Bacillota_I > Bacilli_A > Acholeplasmatales > Anaeroplasmataceae > CAG-307. The sequence goes on along the minus strand of CAZGBY010000080.1, from coordinate 2,186 downwards.
GGAGTAAAACTATTAAAACAAAGGAGTTGAGATTTGTGATTTATTACATTATCTTAACTCCTCGTTATTGCTTAGAATATCAAACATATTTTATATAAGCGTTTAAAATACGACGTATGATTAAAAAAGTTTTTAATCTAAACCAACACTAAAAATCTCAAATTTCAAATTTTTGAGATTTTTTAATGTTTTATATATAATTTCTCAGGTAATTTATTAGAATATGGTAATAAATTCTCTAAATTGTTCACACTATTACTTGCAATTTCATCAAAGACATATTTAAGATACAAGAATACATTTAGATTATTTGCTTTAGCTGTTTCTACTAAACCAAATAAAGAAAATGATACTATTTTCTAGTACCATTCATTAAAAGAATAGATTAAACCTATTACCCTATTATATGGAAGAACCGCATTCCACCACAAACCCTTTGAACACTCCTTTGAATTTAAAGCTTTTCTACTCTCTTAAATTTATAGCAGACTATATTACCCCCTCTGAATTACCTAAGCTTTTTCTATTTATAAATTATAATTTATATAACTACTATCATATATTTATTTAGGTGAATTTATGAATAATTACTACATTAGAAGAAGAATATACATAGTTATGCTTATTGCTATATTATGCTTTACTATATTAATAGGTAGACTAATCTATATAAATATAAGTATGTCAGATTTTATAAATGAAAAAGCTTATGAACAATGGACAAGAAATATACCTATAAATAGTGGAAGAGGTAAAATATATGATAGAAATGGTAATATTATAGTAGGTAATAAAAGGTCTTTAACATTATGTTCTATGAATAAACAAATCAAAGATAAAGAATTAACTGCTAGAAAAATATCATCTATACTTAATTGTGATTATGAATTAATATTAAATCATTTAAATAAAAATGTTTCAGTAGAAATAATAAAACCTGAAGGTAGACATATTGATATAGAAGTAGCATCACAAATTGCTAAACTTAACTTAGAAGGTATTTATTTAGCTACTGATTCAACTAGATATTATCCATATGATGATACACTTGGTCAAACATTAGGTTTTACTAATATAGATAATGAAGGCTTAACAGGACTTGAATATTTATATAATGATTACTTAAAAGAAACAGATGGAGCTTTAAAAATATATACTGATGCTAAAGGAAATTTAATGGATAATATGGTTTCATATTATGAGGCATCAACTCCAGGAATGGATATTTATTTAACTATAGATATAAATTTAACCTTAATGTTAGATAATATAATTAAAAATGTAGCTTTAAAATATGATCCTAAATCTATTATATGTGGAGTATGTAATGTAAATACTGGTGAAATACTTGGTATTAGTCAATATCCTTTTTATTCTATAGAAAATTATATGTCTTATAATCAAGAAATATATAATAGAAATTATTTAGTATGGAAAAGTTATGAACCAGGTTCTACATTTAAAATAGTTACTTATAGTGCAGGGCTTGAAGAAAATAAATTTAATTTTAATACACAAATTAATTGTTCAGGTTCTAGAACAATAGGTTCTAATACTATTCATTGTTGGAAAAGAAAAGGTCATGGTAATCAAAATTGTATTCAGGCAATCGATAATTCTTGTAACTGTGCTTTTATGGATATAGGATCTTGGTTAGGTACAAGTACTTTTATGAAATATATAAAAGCTTATGGATTTGGTAGTAAAACAGGTATTGATCTACTTGGAGAAACAACTGGTATTTTATTTAATGAAAATACAATGTCAAATGTAGATTTAGCTGTATCATCTTTTGGTCAAGGCCTAAGTGCTACACCTATTCAACTAATGATGGCGATGAGTTGTTGTGTAAATGGAGGTAATTTATTAAAACCTTATGTACTTAAAAGTGTAGTAGATGAAACTCAAACAGAAGTATATACTTCAAAAGTTTGTAAAAAAAGAAATGTAATAAGTCAAAATACTTCAGAGCTTATGAGATATGCACTTGAAACGGTTGTAAGTTTTGGGACAGGACGGGAGTTTCGTATATATAAAAAAAACAGATATTACTTAGTAATTCAGTAATGTCTTTTTTATTATAATATGAAAATTTTTTCATTTATCTTTTATTAAATTAAATTAAACATTCTGTGGTATAATAATAACACTGAAGGAGGCATATTATAATGGATAATAGAACTTAT
>CAZGBY010000079.1:0-3696 GCA_964524125.1 uncultured Clostridium sp. | reverse complement strand
ATTTTTTTTTAGAAAACTACAAAATTACTATAAATTTTGGTTAAAATATAGGTTTTCATACTCAATTTATTCAACATATTACAATTGTATTATGCTTATTATCAAACACTTTACGAATTGAACCTCTATCGATATCCAATGCATTATTCTTAGTACTTTAATCATCACCGACAAAAGCAACTATCCTATCTTGACAATCAAACATTCCCACAAAACTCATTTCATTCACCACTTGTGAATTAATTATATCTTTCCATTTAGGTCTTGTAAACAATGTGTTTAGTTAATTAGAATCACAAATAATTTATTCATTTAATTATGAAAAAAGTCACACCTAATATGTGACTTTAAACTTTACTATTTAAAAAATCTTTTAAATAAGCCCTTCTTTTTATAATCATTAATCTTAATATCTAATATTTTATATCCTTCTTTTTCTATAGAATATTTTATATCTTCTATACTTTCATTTAATATTATGACTTTAACAAGACCTGTCTTATGCGATGATGAAACCTTCTTAATACCATCTAATCTTCTTATAGCATTATTTATATGAGCTTCACACATACCACATTTCATTCCGTCAATTTTAAGAATAACTTCTTTCATTAAAACGCCTCATAACCAGCATCTTTAATAGATGATACAATATCTTCTTTAGATACATTGCCATTAGTTATTACTTTAACATTCTTATCATCTAAAGATGCTAGTGCCTCTTTTACACCAGAAACTTTCATACAAGCTTCTTCAACATGAGCCTTACATTTAGGACACATCATACCTTCTACATTAATAATTAATTCCATATTATTATTCTCCTTTTTTTCTTTAATATTTATATTACTATCACAATTAACTTTAATAGTCTTATAAAAGTTAATTGTTAAAGCACTAAGCACAACAGATACACTTGATATACTCATAAAAAGTGAACCTAACATTGGTGTCATTTTAAATGATTCATTTGTCAAATAATATAATACACCAGTTGATAAAAATATACAAATCAAATTGTAGAAAAACGCCCAAAATAATCCTAACTTGATTGTAAATAAAACTCTTTTAGAAAGTCTAATTGAATTATATACATCCATTAAATCATTTCTTTGAAGTACTATATCACAAGATTCAATCGCTACATCAGACCCTCTACCAAGTGCTATTCCTAAATCAGCACAAGCAAGTGCAGGTGCATCATTAACACCATCGCCTACCATTGATACTAACCCTTTTGTTTCTTTTTTTAATTTATTAATAATATTTAGTTTACCTTCAGGCAGCACATCACTATAAATATCTTTTATACCTAAACTATTACCTACTGCATTTGCACAAATTGAATTGTCACCTGTTAGCATTACTACATTAATATGATTTTCAAGTAATGTCTTAATTGCATATTTAGAAGATTCTTTTATTTCATCTTTTAAAGCAATTATCCCTAGTACTTTACTTTGTGTAAATACAATTAAAGGTGTTTTAGCATCTGATGATAATTCATTAATTAAAGATACAATATCATCACTTTCTAAATTATATTTATTTAACATCTTAAGATTACCAATATTATATAATATACCATCTATTTTAGCACATATACCTTCACCTTTAATTGATTGAAAATCTTGGACTTTATATTCTATGACATTATTATCTAAACAATAATTTTCTATCGCAATTGCAAGAGGGTGTTCACTCATTTTTTCAATAGAATAAATAATACTCAATAATTTATCATTATTAGAATAATTAATAAAATCTGTAACACTAGGTTTACCATATGTAATAGTACCCGTCTTATCTAATACAACTGTTTTAATTTTAGAAGATTGTTCAAGCACTTCTGCATTCTTAATTAATATTCCATTTAAAGCACCACGGCCAGTACCAACCATAATCGCAACAGGAGTAGCTAGACCTAATGCACAAGGACATGCAATTACAAGGACTGTTATTGCAAAATTCAGTGATAATTCTAAATCTTTACTTACTAATAAATTTATTAAAAAAGTAATTAAAGCTATAATCATTACAACTGGTACAAATATACCTGATATCTTATCTGCAAGTCTTGATATAGGCGCTTTTGAATTAGACGCTTCTTCAACCAATTTAATTATATTAGAAAATGAAGAATCTTCATATTTAGTAGTTGATTTTATTTTTATATATCCACTAGAAAGTAAACTAGATGAGTATACCTTATCATTTATATCTTTTTCTTTTGGTATACTCTCACCTGTAATATTAGACTCATCAACACTACAACTTCCTTCTATAATAATACCATCACAAGGAATTAAACTTCCTTTTTTTACAACTATTATATCATTAACATTAATATCTAAAGCAGGTTTTATAACTTCTTTTCCATCAATATAAAACAAAGCTTCTTTTGGTTGTAAATTAGTTAAATATTCTATAGCTTTAGTAGTTTTTTTCTTGCTTAATCCTTCTAAATACTTACCTAAACTTACAAGTGTTAAAATCATTACACAAGCTTCAAAATATAAATACATATGATATTCTATATAACCCAAAGAAATCATAAATAAACAATATATACCATATATTAAAGAAAAACTTGCACCCAATGATATTAGTGTATCCATATTAGGAGATTTCTCTATTAATCTTTTAGCACCATTTACAAAATAATTTCTATATATAAATATAACTGGTATTGTAAGTATAAATTGAATCAATGAAAATCCCATTGGGTTTAGATTCATATCAAATACTTTAGGTACGTACCAACCCATCATCATATGTCCCATTGAAAAATACATAATGATTAACATATCAATTATTGAAAAGATTAATTTATGTAAAGCATAATCTTTTTCATTTGAAGTTATATTTTTATTTGTATTAGGTAATATAGCTTCATATCCTGCATTTTTAATACTTTTAGTTATTTCTGATATAGATGTAATGTTTTCATCTATGTCTACTTGTAAAGTATTTTTAAGCAAATTAACATTTACATTAGATGTACCATCAACACTTTCAACCGCTTTTTTAACATGAGATTGGCATGCAGCACATGTCATCCCTTTAATATCACATTTAAACTTCATTATTTTACCCTCTTTATTAATTCTTGAATTTCACTAATAATATTAGTATTACCACGTTCTATATTTTCTTTAATACAAGAATTTAAATGTTCATCTAAAATTATATTTGATATGGATTTACAAGAACTTATTATAGCTTGTAGCTGAATTAATATGTCGTTACAATATCTATCTTCATCAATCATTTTAGATACTCCCTGAAGTTGACCTATAACTTTATTAATTCTAGTTTTAATTTTCTTCTTATCATCATTACTTCTAGGTTTCAATTTATGATTGCATACACATTCTTTAACTTTATATGTACCCTTTTCTTCTATTGTTTGTTTTACTTTTTCATAATCAAATTCATCCGATTCAATAAATGCCATTTTATTTTCTAAAGAAACTTCTACATCTTTTATAAAATCTAGTTCATTTAATTTATTTTCCAAATAGGATTTGCACTTATTACAAGTCATTCCTTCTATTAATATTTTATTTATCATATAATTCATCTCCGTTTAGTATATTATATACCCCAGTGGTGTATAAGTCAAATGTTATGCATAAAAGTAGTAATTACGCATTAAAATTTGCGTTTTTTTATGCTTTTTCATATATTTTCTAT
>CAZGBY010000078.1:0-3867 GCA_964524125.1 uncultured Clostridium sp. | reverse complement strand
TTAGCATTGAATAAAATTATCATTTTTTACTTGACATATTTACCGAATGCTTTTTTCAATATATAAATCATACCACTTATGATGTTTTTTTTCAACGTTTTAAATATGAAAAATTATGTAATGTTAAACAATGTTAAACAGTTGTTTTTTACCTATAAAATAAATAACTTAAAGAATCAAATCTTTAAGTTATGTTTAAATTATATTTTATTCTTCTAATACTAAAGACTTTAAATTAGTTTTAGAATTTATTTTTTCTAAGAAAAGTGCAAGTACATCGATCATCGACTCAACATCAGATAAAGATATTACTTCAACAGGTGAATGCATATATCTTAAAGGAAGAGAAAATAAGACTATAGCTACATCTTCATTAGTTTTTAAGATAGTATCTCCATCTGTTCCAGTTTTTCCTTGCCATACTTCAAATTGAACTGGTTTTTCTAATTCTTTAGCACACTGTTCTAACATTTGGTTTAATTTCTTATTAATAATTGAGCCTTTACAAATAACTCCGCCTTTACCAAGTAAAACATTATTATTTGAAACAGCACCATAATAATCTGATGCATAAGTTACATCTACAACTATCGCAACATCTGGTTTAAATTTAGAAGATACACTATAAGCACCACGTCCTGTGTTTTCTTCACCTGTAGATGTTGAAACTAAAATTTGGCAACTAGATTTTTTATAAGCTTTTAATGCAGCCTCATGGATAATATAAGCACCAACTCTATCATCAAAAGCCCTTGCACAAACAAGGTTATTATTAAGGAAATCATATTTTTGATTATGTATTATATAACTTCCTAATTTAATATAAGATGAAGCTTCTTCTTTATTTTTAAACCCTAAATCTACAAATAAATCACTACATGAAACTTTCTCTTTATTTGTGTTTACATCATTTACACCCATAACTCCATTAAAAACTACATCATCACATATAATAGATACTCGTTGACCTATATATAAAGAAGGCTTTATTCCACCATTTTTCTCAACTTGCAGTGACCCATCAGGATTATATCCAGTTACAACTAAGCTAATTTCATCTGCATGCGCCATTAACATTACTTTAAAATCTAAATCTTTATTATATATACCAGTAAGAGTAGATCTTGTATCTGTTAAGAATGTTATATCGTTTGATTTATAATGATTATATATTAATTTTTGAAGTTTTTCTTCATATCCTGTAGGAGATGGAGTTTCAACTAATTGTTTTAAAAATTCATGTTTCATATTATCACCTTTTAAATTTATTAAATAATATTATTCCTATAATTGAAGGAATTATACTTATACCAAGTAAAGCATAAAAATATTGGTTTTCTAGTTTATCTTTTAATATTAATGTTAACCAAAAGATACTTATAAATAATGTTTCAAATAAACATAAGATTGTAAGTTTAAAATTAGACCATTTAGAATGTGATTTTTCAATACTTGTTTTCATATAAGTGTAACCTCTATTAGTAAAATAATAAATATTGACATTTGACATATTATATTTAATAAAATAACAAGACTAAAATAGAATTTATCTGTTTTATGATGAAATAATATTCTTCCTAAAAAAGAACCTATACTACCACCTAAAATAGTACCAAGCAATAATGTTTTTTCTTTTATTCTTATTCTATTTTTAGTTGCATAAATTTTATCCTTTTTAAATAAGATTAGCATTCTTAATGACATCACTAATAGATATATAGAATAAATTATAAGCAAATATTTTAGATACATATTTTTTCACATCCAATGTTTTTAGCCATTAATAGCTTTATCAAATTTTGTAATTTTAATATTCTTACCAACTACTAAAATCGCATCGCCTGGAATAATTGAATCAGATCCTTTAGGTAAGAAAAACTTATCATTTCTTATAATACCTACAATATTTATATCATATTTATTACGATAGTTAAGTTCAAGTAATGTATGTTGTTCAAAATCATCAGGGATAGATATTTGTACAATTGCATGATCAGAATCAATTGAATAATAATCCAGCATTGTATCAGAAAGTATTTGTTTTGCATATTGACGTCCTGCATCATCTTCTGGAATTAAAATATCATCTGCGCCAAGTCTTGTTAAAACATTTGTATATTCTGAATCATCAACACGTACAGTAATATATTTAACTCCTAATTCTTTTAAATTAATAGTAGTTAAAATAGTAGCTTGTAAATTATTACCAATAGCTACAATAGCGTGGTCAATATTTTTAGCACCTATTTCTTCTAAGATTCTTTTTTTAGTACAATCACATACATAACATTCATCAATATATTCAGACACTTGATTTACACAAGCCTCATCAACATCAACTCCAATAATATCTTTTGTATGAAGTGACAATTCTTTAACAATTGAAGTACCAAGTCTTCCAAGACCTATAACCATAAAATTCTTTTTCATATATCCTCCTAGCCAATAATAATTTTGGCTTCCACATAATCAATATCTTTTTGTTTAATTAAATTATTTCTAGATGTCCAAATAGATAAGAATGTAAGTGGACCTAGTCTACCTATAAACATTGTAATAATTATTATTATTTTTGACATTACATTTAAACTGGAAGTTATCCCCATAGAAAGTCCAACAGTTTCAAATGCTGATATTACTTCATATACAATCGCAGTAATTGATAGATTTGAATTAGCCTCAAATGCTGATACAAACATTACTGATAATGCTATATAAATGATTTCTACAATAAAAAGTACGAAAACCTTATTAATTGTTTGTTGTGATATTTTTCTTTTAAATACTGTGGGTGATTTTCCTTTTGCAAAAGAAATGATAAAAATAAGTATCACCGCAAAAGATGTAGTTTTTATTCCTCCACCAGTTGATGAAGGAGATGCACCTATAAACATTAAAAAGATTGAAAGTAAATAGGCTGGTTGACAATTTTCAAGACGTGATTGTTCAATTGATTGAAATCCTGCTGTACGGGTTGTAACTGCTTGAAATGAAGCTTGAAGCCAAGTAATATCATCTCCACTTAAATGGAAGAATAATTTATAAAGTAAAGTTGATGATATCAAAAGTGAAACAGTTGTTATAAGAACTATTTTTGAATGAATAGATAGTTTATTCCATCTTCTTTTTGATATTAATTCAATGATTACTATAAAACCTAAACCACCAAAAATAATCAGTAACATTATAATAATATTTATAGCTATATCATTTGAATATGAAATTAAAGATGAAAGTTCATTTTCAAAAATATCAATTCCAGCATTATTAAATGCAGATATTGAGTGAAATACAGCATATTTAATTGAGGTAATAAAATCATATTTATATACACCTATAAATACTATAAACAAAGCTATTATACCTAATAACTGTATAGCACCTGCAACTAATACTACTTTTTTTACTAAACTTACAATCCCTTTTGATGTATCTTGATTTAATGATTCTTTCATAAGTTGACGTGAAGAAATCCCTATTTTAGCACCTACTAAAGAATAAATAAAAGATACGAGTGTTAAGAAAGAAAGTCCACCTATTTCAATCATTAATAAGACAATAATATGACCGAATGTAGATAAAGACGTACCTACATTTATTGTTGAAAGTCCAGTTACACATGTTGAAGATGTGGCTAAAAATAAAGAATCTAAAAAAGATAGACCTTTCCTATTAGCACCTGATATTGGTAACATTAAAAGTAATGTACCTGTAAGTATTACGATAAAAAAGGAAATTATAATTAAAACAGAAGGTTTAATTTTTTTTATTTTCATAAATTCATCTCAATTCTTAATACTATAAAAATTATACATCACATAATATAGATTTTCAAGAAAATCCGTATTCTTTAAAAGTTAGATATAT
>CAZGBY010000077.1:0-4191 GCA_964524125.1 uncultured Clostridium sp. | reverse complement strand
AAACGTCTTCTTCAAGTAATAAGTTTAATGCGACTGTTGAATTAAATAATTCAAATGCTGTATCAGCATTTAATAAGACTTTACCTTATGATTTAGTAACTGGTGATAATGTATTTATATTAACTGTTAAATCAGAAACTGCTATATTAGGTTTAGATGAATATAAAACAGTATATACAATAACTGTTAATAAAGAAGAAGCTAAAGAAGATAATTCTGGTAATGATTCCAACAATGGTGGAAACACTGGAAATGATTCAAATAATGGTGGAAGCACTGGAAATGATTCAAATAATGGTGGAAACACTGGAAATGATTCAAATAATGGTGGAAGCACTGGAAATGATTCAAATAATGGTGGAAACACTGGAAATGATTCAAATAATGGTGGATCAAATAACAATGGTGGATCAAATAACAATGGTGGTACAAATGAAACAACACCAACACCAACTGAATCACCAACACCAACTCCATCCACATCTCAATCAAGTACCACATCATCAAATGTACCATCTTCAAGTTCATCAAATACATTACTTGTAATTGTTTGTATTGGTCTTGGTGTAATGTCATTAATGCTTATTATAGGATTAATATTTGTTAAAAATATTAAGAAAAATAAATTTGAAGAAAATATGGAAGAAAGGTAGGATCTAAAATGATATTTAATATTATAAATTCAATCCTACTATCAACTGAACTTACTTTAGTTATTATAATATCATCAATATTATTAATATTATTGATTATAATATCAATTAAATACAGTAATGTTCATAAAGCTAATATTTGCCATTTAAGAGGATTGGATTTTTTAACAGATTGTTATAATAAAGACGGTTTTATTAAACAACTAGAAAAAATAGAAAATGTTAAACTTTGGAATGTGATTTGTTTTGACGTGGATTCATTCAAGCAAATTAATACAAATCATTCGTTTAAATTCGGAAATGATGTTTTAATTACAATTTCATCTAAAATAAAAGAAATGATTGGTGATATTGGTATTTTAGGACGTGTTGAATCTAATAGATTCTTACTAGGATATCCTGCAAGTGATAAACCTGCAAATGAAATGGTTGTGGCTATAACAAATAGAATTTCTAAATTAGATTATAATTTTATTGTTTTAAATTTAGAATTTACATTTGGATATTTTACAAATGAAAATCAAATGGAAATTCCACAAATAGTAGATAATGCAATTGAAAATTGGATTAAAGCTAAGAGTGAAAAGGTTGATTTAAAACTTCAAAATGTTGAATCTGCAGATAATTATGAAATAGTAAGTATAGCAGAATCTGCAAAATCAGCACGTGAAGAAGCTCAAATGAAACTTCAAATGTCTCAAAATGTCTTATATGAAGCTCAAAGAACTCATGATGAAGCGAATGAAAAAATGGCAAAAGCTGCTCAAAACTTAGAAGAAGCTACTTTACTACGTCGTGAAGCTGATGAAAAAATCTTAGAAGCTAAGTCTATGACATTAGAAGGTGAGAATGCTAAATGTCAAGCTAAGATGATGTTAGATGAAGCTTTAAGAATTAAAGATGAAGCTAACAAAATAAAAGATGATTATGAAAAATCACGTGAAGATTTAAATAAAGATAAACTTGAACATTCTAAAGAAAAAGATGAATCTAAACGACAACTTGAGGAAGCTTTAAAGATAAAAGATGAAGCTTTAAAATCTCAAGAGGAAGCTAAGAAACTTAAAGAAGTAGCTGATATTGAAATTAATAGGTCAAAAGAACTTCAAGAAGAATCAATTTCTCAAAGAGAAGAAATATTAAAACTTAAAGAAGAAATTGTAAAGGCTAATGAAGAAATCAATAAACTTAAGAGTATTTTAGAAGAGGAAGATTCTTCTTTAGAAGAAGAGATTAAATCTAATAATCGTTCAAGACGAGATTATGAATATAACTCAAAAAATCCTCATATAGTAATAAATACTCAACAAGATTCTATGACAGAACGTAGAGTTGAAGAAATTATTAATAGTGTACTTAAGCGTGAAGAAAAGAAATCTGATGATGAAAAACATTTAGATTCTCAAGACATAGAATCAATGGTAAGAAGAATAGTAAATGAATCATTAAATTCACAACCAAATACAGTAAAATCTTTAGAATATCATAATTTGTCTAAAAAAGAAGCTGAAAAACTTTCTTCAGATGAACTAGAAAATGCAATTCGTAATGTAATGGGTGATTACATTTTAGAAGAACATAAAGATAAACAAACTAAGAAAGAAAAAGAAGCTTCAGAAGCTGAAAAAGAAAAAATAACTGAACTTCTTTCACGATTGATTGAACTTCAAGAAGGAACATCAAAGAATGTTGTAATAAATCATGAGGAAAAAACAGAAGATCCAAATATAGATTTAATTCATCCTGCACTAGAACCAGATATTATTTTTGAGGATGACGATGAGGATGACGACGAGGATGAAGATGAAAGTAAAATTCCACAAGAATTTATTGAACAATTAGATTCTAAATTAGATATTAAACAATTCCAAGCGTTAATGGATGAGTATATGCAAAAATATAATCAACCTAATGAACAAAAAGTAGAAATATCTAAAGAAAAAGCTAAAACATTACCTTTTATCGAAAGAATAGATTTATCATCTCGTGATTCTAAAACTTATTATAACATGATTAAAAATGCAATTATGTGTCATGAGGGATTAATTAATATTATGACTAATAGATATGATACTTTTAAACTTGGTAGAAAAGTATTATTTAAAATAGCTTATGTTGGTAAAACTTTAAAGCTTTACTTACCATTAGATCCTAATATTTATCCTAATGGACAATATCCTCATAAGGATGTATCAGATAAGAAAAAACATGTAAATACACCTTATATGATGAAAATAAAATCTAATTTGGGTTTAAAACGTGCACTTGTATTAATTGATGATGCAATGCTCAAATTAAATCTTTTAAAGAAACAAGATTATAAAAATGCTGATTTTGTAACTAGAAATCATAATTATCTAGTAAAAAAAGCAAATAATTAATTTAAGGGAAAATTAAATTTAATCACCTGACTCTTATAAAAAGACTAGTATATAACTATCTAAAATGGTTTATACTAGCTTTTTTTATACTTAAACTATTAAAAAATCAAAAAAAATGAAGAAATTTACCAAAAAATTAAAAAAAATCGCAAAATTCGCCTTTATTATAAGTGAGGGTTATTTTTTCCTCTTGAGGAAAGGTGCTTTTATGAAGAAAAATTTAAAAGAAAAAAATACTAAGAAAGAGGTTATAATCCAAGATGAAAAATATTATGCTGAGGCTGATAAACTTAATGTAATATTAGTTAAACAAATTGATTATAATAGTGTTGTTACTACAAAAACAATGGAAGAAATTTTAAAAGAAATTTCTCCTTTGGAATTTAAAGAGATTGAAGAAAGTTTTTTTAACTTATCAGAAGATACTAATTTTAAATTAGTAATGGGAAATCCTAATTTTCTTTCAGATTTTTTATCAGCGTATTATAATAAAAAAATTAAACCAGAAGATATAAGATATAATACTATAGAAAGAAGTTCATTAGGTGGTAAAATTATAAGAGCTGACTTGTTAGTAGTTTTTAAAATGGATGGAAAAGAACATAAAATATTCTTAAATCTTGAGATGCAAAATAAATATGATGAACAATTAAATGATAGAATGTTTAAATATTTAATTATAGTTAAATCATTAAATATAAAATCAGGAGACGATTATAAAAGTGATGTATATGAAGGTATTTGGTTTATGCCAACAAGTGCAGCTTCAAATTTTATTAAAGATGATTTATATTTAACTACATATAGTATGCAATCTGATAATGGTAATAAACTTACTGATGATAAAATTTCAGTCATTGACTTGCATAAAATGTCTAAGTGTGGTATAAAAGTATTAGAAGATATTGCAAAATTATTTATAGCAAAATCATCTAAAGAAATAGATAATATGCAAACCGATATTGGAATAAAATGGAGGGACAAGCTTATGGTATTAAATGCTGATTTTGTAGCTAAATATAATATGTTTTTACATTACTCTCATGAAGAAGAGGAAAAATCTTATGGTAATACTAAATATAAAGAAGGTCATGATGATGGACTTGCAGAAGGTCTTTCAAAAAAAGCAATTGATATTGCAAGAAATATGTTAAATA
>CAZGBY010000076.1:0-4212 GCA_964524125.1 uncultured Clostridium sp. | reverse complement strand
TCCGATTTTTTTAAAGTCGATTATTCTTCTCTACGCCGTAAATTTTAGAGAACCACTATTGTTTAAACTAATATTTTTAAATTATCTTGATCTTCTTGATGAATGTTTATAATTATATATAGGTTTTATTATTTTTATAATATCAACTGTAGGAAGTATATTAGGAATAATATCATCGATTGACTTATATGCAAATGGAGATTCATCGATTGTATCTTGTTGAACAGATGTCGAATATATTCCTTCCATAGATTTTTTAAATTCTTCTAATGTAATATTATCTTGTGCTTCACGACGAGACATCAATCTTCCTGCACCATGTGGAGCTGAATAATTGTAATTTGAATTTGATTTTCCCCTTGCAATTATAGCTCCATCTTTCATATTAATAGGTATTAATACAGTTTCTCCTTCATAAGCTGAAATAGAGCCTTTTCTTAATATATAATCAGTCATATTTATGTAATTATGAATTGTATGAAAATAGTTAAAATCATCTAATTTATAACCTAAAAATTCTAATATTTTAGACGCGATTCTTTCTCTGTTTTCTGAAGCATAATCTTGGCATATTTGCATATCATGCATATAATCATTAAATAGTTTTCCTTTTAATGGAATTAAACTTTTCTTATTAGTATATTTGTACTTTAATTTATCAAGTCCTTCTTGAATATAAATATCTTTCTTTAATTTTTTATATCGATTTATTAAAGATCTAGATGCACTTTTTAATTTATTACTATATGCTTTATCCTCATAATATTCACATACTTGTTTACCTATATTTCTAGAACCTGTATGTATAACTAAATACAAATTATTTTCATCATCTTTATCTATTTCAATAAAGTGATTTCCTCCACCTAACGTACCCAAAGATGAATGTAGATGTGTTTTATTTCTTAAAAATTCATAACATTTTAATTTAGTAATATCTGTAATAGATTCTTGTAATTCTTTATATACATCATTACCACTTGGAATTTTCTTTCTGATAAACCTATCTAATTTAATTAAATCAATATCTTTTTTTCCTAAATTTACACAAAACATTCCACAACCGATATCTACACCTACAAGTGATGGAACAACTATATTTGTGATTTTCATAGTAGTTCCAATAACACAGCCTTTACCAGCATGGCAATCTGCCATTACTTTAATATTACAATTTTGGGCAAACTTTTGATCTAACAATTCTTTGATTTGATCTTTTGTTGTATCATCTACAACACTTGCATATACATCTGCAGTTGAATATTTTCCTTCGATTTTCATTCTATCACCTCATTACACTTATATTGTAAAACATTTATAATATTAAATAAATGTGCAGATACGAAGATAAATTAGTTCACAGTTATATACTATAGTTAAAATACTATTGAGATTTTGAACACAATTAGTGTACAATATAGATAAGGGTGATATATATGGTTGAAAAAATAAAAGTGAATTTAAGTTATTATGTTTATAATTTATTACAACATGATCTTGAAAGTTTCTCTTATCATTTAAAGAATAATGAACCTAACAAGAATTTATTTTATAATACTTTAATTAAAAATATGTATGAAATAAGAAAAAACAAATCATTATCTATTAGAAATAAAATAGATGAAACATTATCTAAACATTTAAAATCTGATGAATTAATAAACGAATTATTAGACCAAATTGAAGAAATTTATAATTTTCAAAATGAAGATCATACAAATAGAAGTTATGGATATTATATATCAATAAGGCCTTCTAAATCACTTGAGAGTATGTATGACGAAATAGATGAATATGAACTTAAAGGCAATACTATTTCTAATTATTATAGAAATATTTTTAATCATTATGCTAAACTACCTCAAGATGAAAGAGAAAGA
Organism: uncultured Clostridium sp.; assembly: GCA_964524125.1. GTDB lineage: Bacteria > Bacillota_I > Bacilli_A > Acholeplasmatales > Anaeroplasmataceae > CAG-307. The sequence continues at coordinate 2,332 of CAZGBY010000076.1, read as the reverse complement.
ATTATCTTTAAAGATGAAATCAAAATAATAGAAAATTCCATTAAGAATAATAAATATTTAAATGTAAAATTAAATGGCAATAATTTTGAATTTATACCATATATTCTTACTAGAACAAATGATGAATTATATAACTATATAATTGGATGTGTAAAAAAAGATAATAATATTAGAGTTTTTTCTCTACATTTATATAAATGTCAACAAATAATTAAAACTAATAAAAAATATATTTTAAACCAAGATGATATTAATAAACTTGAACAAGAAATCGTAAGAGGTCCTAGAAATGTTGAAAGACGTACTGTTATAAGCAAAATAAAATTTTCTGATAGAGGAAAATCATTATTTAAGAAATTATATTTAAATAGACCAACACCTTTCAAAATTGAAGATGACATCTATTATTTTAATGATTCTCAAGATGAACTTTATAGATATTTTCTAAGATTTGGAAATACTGTAGAAATAATGGACCCATTAAATTTTAGAAATCAAATGAAAAAAACATTTAAACATGCATATAATAACTATTTAAATAATTGATTTAAATCCGTTTTAACATTGTTTTATTTCAAAACAGGTTAATTAACTCATAATTCAATTAAAAAACAATTAAAGGCCACAGAAACGTTTCTGTAGCCTTTTTTTAGTTTTGTTTAATTTGCATATTCATTATTATCATAATCGATAATTTCCCACGTTGATGAAGGTTCAACCAATGCATCAAAACTTTCAATTTGACAAGTAACAATTTCCAGTTCAAATAATTCCTTATCTCCTTTATAAATTAATACCTTATTATCTTCAGTATTTAAAACATCACAATAAAATACATCTTTGAATTTTTGTTCTTTTAATTTATTTGACAATATTACATTCAAATGCAGTTGGTCAGAAAAATAAATACCATCATGTAAGACATCTACATATAATTTAGCTTTTTTAGAATAGAATGATATTAAATATCTATTTGTATCTTTATCTTCTAGTTTTATGACAATATCAAAATAATTATCTTTAGTAAATTGTCTTACTGTTAGACATAAATTTTCGTATTCACTAATATTTAAAAATCTATCATTCAATCTTTTCAATGATTTATCAATTGATTTTTTTACAGTATAATCGCCATACATTGGATATTCTTCTTCTCTAACCATTATGGCTCCTTTTGCCCTTAAAGCGTAAAGTTTTGCTAAATCATATATTGGTTCTTCATCAGGTAATCCAAATTCAAAGAATGAAGAAAGGCGTAAACATAAATCGGCATATTTATTGGGTTTATTTTCTTCAAATGCTTTTTCTGATTTAAACGCAAGTTCAGATATCATTGTAAATGCAAGACCTGGATTTTTATCAACATAATAGCCATTTTTAATCATATCTGAGGTTTTCATAATAGCTTCATCTATACCAGCTAGGGCTGCTTGAGTAAAATATTTATAGGCTAAATCATATTGTGGTACCCCATTATTTACTCTACCATAGTAATAAATATAACCCATACTGTTAGCCGCAAAATTATCACCGTTTTTAAATAAAATTTCTAAGTAATGAAGTGATTGATAAAAATCTTGTTTTATTAAGCCAAAGCCTTCGTAGTAAGTATAAGCTTTTATTTCAATTATACGTAAATCATCATTAAATACTTCCATATCAAGATAATGTTTAAAGGCTTCATTCATTTGTTCATCTTCGTCATACTCACATTCATACATGACATTTAAAATTTTATAAATTTCATCTTTTTCTATATATCTATCTATGAAAGGTAAAGATAAATTTTCATTAAATTGTAAAATTACATCATAGTATGCATTAAAATTTAATTTATCAGATGAGTCAATATTGAATAAGCGTTTACATAAAATATTTGATTCGAGGTTATCTATACTGGTCTCACTTACTTCAAATGCAGCGCATAAAAGATATATCCATCTAATTTTATGAGCTTCTGATAAATTCTTATAAATATTTACTGATTTAGTAATAAGTTTATCATCAAATTTAAATCTTTCTTCATTATCTAAGGCAAATGCACTGTTTTGAAATGTTTTACAAATATCTTGCTTATTTAGAAGTAAATCTTTAAGTTCTTTTTCTGATAATAAATAAGTAATAAATGTAGAACATTCTTCTTTTTTAACATCTTCATAAATATCAGAGCTTACTAAACCATATTCATATCCAATATAATAATAATCAGGCGTTTCTTCTATAATATTAACTATATTATTTTTATAAACTAAGAATCCTTCTCTTTTAGTTTTTTTCATATAATCACAGCCTTTCTAACTATAGTATAACATATTTATAAGTTATAGGCTAT
>CAZGBY010000075.1:0-4535 GCA_964524125.1 uncultured Clostridium sp. | reverse complement strand
ATTTTTTTAACATGTATAAAATATTTGTTTAAGATTAAAATAATAATAAGTGTAAAAAACATCAAAATTAGTAATTTTTTCTTTTACTTAAGCCATTTTTGTAGTATAATGTTTTTACGAAAGGTTGTGGCGTAATGCTTAGCGTATTAGATTTTTTAAAAGACTATTGGTGGATAATTTTACTTGTTATTGTAGGCATAATCGCAATTATATTTTTTATTAAACATTTAGCTGAATGTATAACTATTTTAGCCATTGTAGGACTTGGAATATTATTTTTTGTTTTAAATCAAAACATCTCCTTAGGGTTTTCTGAGAATATGACTTGTAAAACTATAGAATCAAATTATAAACAGGAAGAGTATAATAAAATAGACTGTGGTGATTATACTGTTTATATAAAAAAGACAAATGAAGATGGCGATATTAAGTCAGTTGACTGTAATATGTTTGTAGTTAAAAAATTTTGGTTTTTATATTGGCAAAAATCATCATACAATTGTAATGGTTCTATTGATTTAAATTCAAATTTATTTAATGATATATATTATGAATATTCTGTTTATAGAGTAAATGAAGAATATTTTGTTAATTTAAGTATTATACATAATTTATTAAATATAGGTTCTACTACAAATATAAATTTACTTACGCCTACATTCTATCAATCTGATAATAATGTATTAGAACCAATAGAATGTTATGGACTTTATACATATAAATTTTCATCAGAACCACAAGCATTTTCTATTGATGGAATTTATAATGAAAAAATTACTTTAAAGGAGGCAAATCAAAGTGAATAAATCAGATATTATTTATGAAATTACAAATCGACTAGATGTAACTAAAAAAGATACAGAAGAAATAGTAGATATGTTTTTAGAATTAATTGGGGATTCATTAGAACGAGATGATAAGGTTGTAATATCTGGCTTTGGTACATTTGAAGTAAGAAGCCGTGTATCAAGAGAAGGTGTAAATCCACGTACTGGTGAACGTATTGAAATACCTGGTCAAAAGACTGTCGCATTTAAGATTGGAAAATTATTAAAGGATCGCATTAGATAGTTATGGAAAGCATAATTGAAATAGTAAAAAATAATGATGAAGTTAAACTAAAAGAAAACCTTAAGTTTTATAATATTAATACTGAAGATTCTTTTGGTAATAATATGCTTCACCTTGCAATAAAAAATAAAAATGCTAGTATATCACATTATTTAGTTATTAATTCAATTAATATAAGTAAACAAAATAGAAGTGGTAATACACCACTTCATTTTTCTATATTATATAATCAACTAGGCATTTTTAAATTTTTAATTAAACAACAAGCAAATTTAAATATTTATAATAACGATTTAGAAACGCCAATAATGCTAGCCATGAGGCTTGGTAGAATTAATATGTATCAAATTCTAAAAGAGTCAGGTGCTTTACTTGATTTTAAAAATAAACATAATGAAAATTATTATTTTTATTTACTTTATCTAAATAATACTAATATCTTTAAAGATGAAACTTTAAATATAAATTTATATGAAATTAAAAATGATGAAAATTCTAACTTGCTTCATATTGCTTCCATGATTGGAAATAAAGATATTGTTTCATACATACTTCAAAGTCATCATTTATTAGTAAATATGAAAAATAATTTAGGTGAAACTCCTATTTTTAATGCCATACGTCGTCATCACAAAGATATTATTACTATATTATTAAATCACCATGCCTTAATAGATATTAAAAATAACTTTGATGAAGAAATTAAAGATATAACTTCTAAATCATTTTATAAAGAAATAAAAGAAATAACTTATTTACCATTTTATTTAAATTACTTAGAAAACTATAAATTACATATTAGTGTGATAAAAGAAGATGTAGAATCTATTAATTATAATAATTCTATAATTAATAGAAATAAAAAAGATGTGTATGGCTACACACCTTATGATTATGCAATCAAATATAATTATAAAACTATTAGTAAATTAGTGAAATAAGTATTAAAGATAGGCAATTATTAAATATATGACAGGCAGTAGGTACAATTATGTTCCTATTGTTTTTTACATATAAACAACTAAATACAAGTCCAGAAGATACATATGGTAGTAGTACTGCAAAGAAATCTAAAGGTTTTAAATCAAGCTGACCTAACATATGAATCATACCAAAACCAACTGATGAGATTAAAATACATAAAACATCATTTTTAAATACTTGAAATAATGATTTTCTAAATACTAATTCTTCAATTACAGGTCCTATTACTCCAATTATAAAAAATAGTAATATATAACCTAAAGGAGAAGTTAACATCGAATCAATACCTTCTTGATTAGCTGAACTTTCACTTGTTAAGACTTGACTTATTAAACTCACAACAAATGATACAATATACATTATTAAAATACCATAAATTATATTTTTACCCATTTGTTGAGTATTATCGCTTGATAAATTATAATCTTTAATAATTGATTTATATGATACAGTTATTATTCCGGCTGCTAATATTATATAGATAATAAAGTTTAAAAATATACTAATATTATTATAATTATTAATAATAAATTCTTTACTTGCTACATTAGCTAGGATTAATTGTATTATAAAAGATAAACCTTCTGCTATTAAAAAATAAAATCCTATAATACATAGTGCAACAATATTATCTTTATCTTTAAAATAATTTTTAATACGCTCCATACTATCACCTAATTTAATTATAACATATATTTAACTAAAAATGCATATAAAATTATAGGTGATAAGATGAAAAGAATATATTTATTTTATCTATTTTCATTTTTAGGCATTACTTCAATATATTTTTTATTAATTCAAACAACTAATTTAGATATAAATATAATTGATAATTCTAAAGAAATAATATTTTATGAAAATTCATCTAATCAAATAGAAGGAGTATACCTACCAGTTTTAAATGAAATAGAAGATCAATTTCTATATTTAACAGTTAAAAGAAATACACTTCCAGCATATAGTAATACTTATTCAGATTCTAGATTAGAACTTATAAATTATAAAATAGAAAATAATTTTTTAACTTTATATTTAAATGATTATTATAATTATTTAGAAAATAAAGATAAATTTAATTTACTTTTATATGAAACATATAGTATTTTAGAATATGATACAATTATAATATCATGTAATAATATAGATACTATTTTAACATCAGATGTTATATTATCACTTCATATAACTTCTAATTATGAAATAAAAGACTTAAATGGTAATTATAAAAGAGTATATAGTATTTCAGATGATATAATATCTTTAAAGTATTTAATTATAGATGATTTAGATATTAATTATATATTAAAAGACATAGAAGGTATTTCATATAAATATACAAAAGATAATATAAATATTTCAATATTAGATAAGTCAAATGAATTATTATTAACATATTTAATAAATCTTAACTTTATAAATAGTGGTTTTTCTTTCACTATAATTTAATTTATGATAAAATAAATATAGGTGAAGCAATATGAAAGTAATACTAGCATCTTCAAATAAAAATAAAATAAAAGAAATTAAATCTATACTAAATGATAATATTGAGCTTATCACTTTAAATGATTTAAATTTTAAAAATGAAATAAAAGAAGATGGCTCTACACTTTATGAAAATGCACTTATTAAAGCTAAGACTTTATATGATATATATAAAATCCCTGTAATTTCAGATGACTCTGGTCTTTTTTGTGAAGGCATTTCTGGTCTTCCTGGTGTAAATTCACATCGTTTTGCCAGTCTAAATCCTACTGATTTAGAAAATAATTTAGTTTTAATAAATAAACTTAAAAATGTAGAAAATAAAAATGCATATTTTAAATGTGTTATTTGTTATTATGATTCTAAACCTTTATTTTTTGAAGGTGTTTTGAATGGTAAAATTATACTTGAAATGAAAGGAAATAATGGTTTTGGATATGATCCTTTATTTTATTTAGAAGAATATAACAAAACATTAGCTGAGCTTACAAGTGAAGAAAAAAATATAATTTCTCACAGATTTAAAGCTTTAAAAAAGTTAGGAGTGTATATAAATGAATTATCTAGTAATTTCTGATACTCATAGTATGGGTATGAAAATAATTGATTTATTTAATAAATACAAAGGTTATAAAATAATCCATTTAGGAGATTATGAAGATGATATAGATATACTTAATAAATTTAATGTTTTATATGTTAAAGGGAATTGTGATTATATAGGTGAAGAATATAAGATTTTAAATACTTTTGATGGAAAATTCTTTATAACTCATGGACATTTATTTAATGTTAAATTTAAATATGACAATATTTATTATAAAGGACTTGAAGTAGGTGCTGATTTTGTAATGTTTGGACATACTCATAGTCCTTTGATTGAAAAAATAAATGATATTTATTTATTAAATCCAGGAAGTTTAAGAAATGGTACTTATATAGTAATCGAAAACAAAATACCTATATTAAAGAATGATTTTTAAATTAAAAAG
>CAZGBY010000074.1:0-4573 GCA_964524125.1 uncultured Clostridium sp. | reverse complement strand
AGAGGTGTTTATATGAAGATGTATATGGTATCACTTGGTTGTGCTAAAAATCAAGTAGATTCAGAAATGATAGTTGGTTTTTTAAAACAAAATGAGAAAAATGTATTAGTAGATAATCCAGAAGATGCAGAACTTCTAATGGTTAATACTTGTGCTTTTATTGAAACAGCACGCGAAGAAGCGATTAATACAATCCTAGATTTAGCATCTTACAAGAAAAAAGATACTAAACTAGTAGTTTTAGGATGTCTATCACAAAGATATAAAGAAGAGTTGATAGAAGAACTTCCAGAAGTAGATTTATTTATATCGATTAAAGAATATGATAAAATAGCATCAATGTTAAATGATTTATTTAATAAACAAATGTTTTCATCCTCTTCTCATTTATCTCATTTAAGAAGAGTATATAAAACACCACCATATATGAGATATGTGCGTATATCTGATGGGTGCCAAAATAGATGTGCATTTTGTGCTATTCCTTTAATTAGAGGGAATTTAAAAAGTAGAACAATAGAAGATATTAAAGAAGAAGTTATTCAAGATGTTAAAGAAGGAGTTTATGAAATAAATTTAATCTCTCAAGATACAACTAAATATGGATTTGATCTTTATAAGAAATTAGCTTTAGTAGATCTACTTAAAGAACTTGTTAAAATTGAAGGTAATTTTAAAATAAGATTACTTTACCTATATCCAGATATTGTAACAGATGAACTAATTGATTTTATTAAAAATAATGATAAAGTTATGCCATATTTTGATATTCCACTTCAACACTCTGAAGATAAATTATTAAAATTAATGCATCGACGTGGTATGCGAGATTATTGTATCGATTTAATTCATAAAATAAGACGAGAAATACCTCATGCTATTTTTAGGACAACAATGATTGTAGGATTCCCTTATGAAACAGATAGTGATGTATCGTCTTTAATTGAATTTATGAAAGAAACTAAATTTGATAGACTTGGAGCTTTTACTTATTCCCCAGAAGAAGGAACACTTGGTGCTACTTATGAGGGTCAAGTTAAAGAAGAGGATAAACAAGAGCGTTATAATCGTGTTATGGAAGCGCAATTTTATATTTCTTTAGAACAAAATAGAAAACAAATAGGAAGTGTTCAAGAAATTATTATTGAAGATTATGATCCTGAATCATTTATGTATATAGGACGTTCATATGGCTTTGCCCCTGATGATATTGATGGTGCTATTTATGTAGCTGCACATAAGGAATTACATGCAGGTGATGTAATCAATGTTAAGATATTAGATGCTGATTCATATACCCTTACAGGTGAAGAATATGAAGAGAATTAATATTGTACTTTATAATCCAGAAATCCCTCAAAATACAGGTAATATTATGAGAAGCTGTGTAGGCTTTGATGCTAAGCTTCACTTAATTAAACCTTTAGGATTTTCTTTAGATGAAAAACATTTAAGAAGAAGTTGCTTAGATTATTATGATTATTTAGATTATGAAGTATATGAAAATTATGAGGATTTTTTAAGCAAAAATAAAAAAGGTAAGACTTTTTATTTAACTAGATATGGTCATAAATCACCTAGTGAAATTAATTTTAAAGCAATAAATAAAGACCTACCTATTTATATAATGTTTGGTCGTGAATCAACGGGTATTCCTTATGATATTTTACATAATAATTTAGATGATTGCTTTAGAATACCTACAACTGATAAAATTAGATCTTTAAATTTATCTAATTGTGTTGCGATTATGTTATATCAAGTAACATCAAGTTTAGATGATAATGATGCTTTAATTAAACATGAACCTGAATGTTTTAAAGGAGAAAATTTCATTGATAATTGGGGGAAATGATTAATAAATTATAAGGAGAACTTAATATGTATTTTGAAACTAAATTACTTGAATTTGATAAAGTCTTAGAACGATTAAGTTCTTTTTGTCAAACAAATATATCTAAGGAAAAAGTTAATGAAATAAAGCCTACAAATGATAAACAAGATATTAATAGAATGCTTGATGAAGTAAGATGTGCTTTTGACTCGATAGTCAAATTAAAGGAAGTGCCTCTTGCAGGTTTTAAAGATGTAAAACATGTTCTTTTAAGAGCGGAACTTGGTGGGGTTTTATCTAAAGAAGAACTACTTGATTGTGCAGGCCTTCTTTATGCATCAGAAAATGTGGTTAAATATTTTAAAGATCTTACAAATTTAAAAATAGATTTAACACCGCTTGACAATTATTATGCTAACTTAATTGTAAATAAAAAGATACAAGATGAAATAAACCAGGCTATATCACCAGATTTAAAAATAAATGATAATGCATCTATGGATCTTTTTAAAATAAGACGACGTCTTAAAATGGAAGAAACTCATCTTAGAAATTATATGAATTCTTGTTTACAAACAAAGTCTTCGATGTTACAAGAATCAATTGTAGCTTTAAAAGATGGTCATTTAACATTACCTGTTAAAGCTGAATGTAAAGGCCAAGTTAAAGGTATTGTAAGAGATTCATCTTCATCTGGTACTACTTATTTTATTGAACCGGAAGAAGCGTATAAGATTTCTTGTCAAATAGAGATTATTAAAAATGATGAAAGAAAAGAAGAGAATAATATTTTAAAGAATCTATCTTTACTTATTTCTTCCATTTCTAGTGAATTATTATTAAACTTTGAAAACTTATTAAGTCTTGATATTATTTTTGCAAAAGCGTCATACGCTTTAAAAAATAATATGACAAGACCTATAATTAATGATGATGGTATTATATCTATTAAATCTGGTGCACATCCTTTAATAGATACTCATATTGTAGTTAAAAATGATGTAGAACTAGGTTCTTCATATGATACTATAATTATTACAGGACCTAATACTGGTGGTAAAACTGTCCTTCTTAAAATGGTAGGACTTGTAACTTTAATGATGCAAGCTGGTATGTTTGTACCATGTAATTTTGGTACTAAATTAAATGTATTTGATAATGTATTTTCAGATATTGGAGATGAACAATCAATTGAACAATCATTATCTACATTTTCATCACATATGAAAAATATAGCTAAAATAGTTGATAAATTTACATATAATTCTTTAGTATTACTCGATGAAGTAGGTTCAGGTACTGACCCTAAAGAAGGTGCGTCACTTGCAATTTCTATTATTGATTATTTAACTAAAAAAGGTGGTAGAGTTATTACTACAACTCACTACTCAGACTTAAAAGCTTTTGCATATAATAATCCTAAAATTATAAACGCATCAGTTGAATTTCAAGTAGAAACTTTAATGCCTACATATAAATTACAAATAGGTGTTGCAGGACGTTCTAACGCAATGCTTATATGTAAAAGATTAGGTCTTAAAGAAGAACTTTTAGTTGAGGCTAAAAACGTATTTGATTCTCAAGAAAATGATACTTCACAACTAATTAATAAAATTGATGAAGAAAATGAAAAAATAAGTTCTATTAAACAAGATTATCTTCATAAAATTAATGAATACAACAAACGTCTTAAAGAACTTACACATCAAAAAAGAGAACTTGAATCCTCTTATGATTCAATTATTAAGAAGGCTCAAGATGAAGCTTCTATAATTTTACAAGAAGCTAAGGATAAGTCTAAGGGAATCTTAGATGAACTTAATAAGCTTAAAGATGATAAATATTTTAAAGAACATAAACTTGCAAGTATTAAACATGATATATCTAATTTAAATGTTAGTAAAACAGAAGAAGTTTTATTTAATGATAAAATAGAAGTTGGAGATTATGTTTATATTAAATCATATCAAACTACTGGCGAAGTTACTAAAATTAAAAATGATAAGTATACTGTATCATTTGGTAAGTTTGAAATGACTTTTGAAAGAAGTGAAATAACTTTTGAAAGTCATAAGAAAAAAGAAGTAAAAGCTAAACCTAAAAAATCAACTGTACTTGTAACTAAAGCTTCATCTGCTAAGATGACTCTTGATTTAAGAGGTTATCGATATGAAGAAGTTAAACCTGCACTTGAAAAGTTTATTGATGATGCATATTTAGCTAATATCCCTCAAATATATGTGATTCATGGTTTTGGTACAGGTGCTGTAAGAGAAGCTGTATATAAATATTTAAAATCATCTAGTTATGTAAAATCTTATCGTTTTGGTGGTGAAGGTGAAGGTCTTAACGGATGTACTGTTGTATCACTAAAATAAAGGGATGATTTTTTGCAAGAATATCCAAATGGAAATTATGAAATTGGTAATTCTTTAGTATTACTATATGCTTCATATCATAGTAATTGTAATATTACTTTAAATATGTTATATGATCTTGAAATAAAATATAATAATATTAAATTCTTTAAACTTAATACTTCAAGATATTATAAAATTAAAGAAAAGTATAATATAAAAGTATTACCCGCAATTTTATATTTTAAGGATGGTATTTTAAAAGATAAAATTTTAGGAAATTTTAATTATCATATTATAAAAAATATGATTGAAAGGAATTAATTTTATGAAAATTGGATTAATTATGCCTGATTTTAATAATAACATGGATATATCATTT
>CAZGBY010000073.1:0-4758 GCA_964524125.1 uncultured Clostridium sp. | reverse complement strand
TTTTAGCATTGAATAAAATTATCATTTTTTACTTGACATATTTACCGAATGCTTAACATAAATACTTTTATTAACTTTAATTATACGCTAATTAGACTGAAAGTGCAATTTTTTTAAATAAAGTGTTAAATCTTTTTAGATATTGTTAAATCTTTTTAGATATTTCATCAATTTATGTCATAAACAAATTAATACAAAAAAGGTAGATACCAGTTTATAGATATCTACCATACAAATTATTTAATTACTATATTAACAATCTTCTTAGGTACAACAATAACCTTTACGATTTCTTTACCTTCTATATAAGATTTAACTTTTTCAAGGTTAAGCGCAATTTCTTTTACTTCATCTTGTGAAGCATCTACATTAATCAATGTCTTATCACGTAGTTTACCATTTACAGAAATAGCATATACTATTTCATTATCTACAAGTTTTGACTCATCATATAAAGGCCATGAAGATAAAGCAAGGCAATCATTATTTCCAAGTATTTCCCACATTTCTGAACAAATATGAGGACAAACAGGATATAATAATTTAACTAATCCTTCAATAAATCCTTTATAAATCTTAGGCGCTTTATAAGCTTCATTTACAAAAATCATCATTTGAGATATAGCAGTGTTAAATGCAAGTCCTTCATAATCAGATGTAACTTTCTTAACTGTTTGATGATAAACTTTTTCTAAAGTGTTATCATATTCATCAGTAAACTTCTTAGTGTATTCATCATGCGTAACTAAACGATAAACTCTTTCTAGAAATTTATGAGCAGCGTCAACTCCATCATTACTCCATGGTTTCGAAGCTTCTAAAGGTCCCATAAACATTTCATATAAACGTAATGTATCTGCACCATATTCATTAACAATATCAGAAGGATTAACAACATATTCAGGGAAACGTTTACCCATCTTAATACCATTAGAACCTAAAATCATACCTTGATGTACCAACTTTTTGAACGGCTCATCAACTGGACAAATACCTTTTTGATATAAATATTTAGTCCATATACGGGAATACATTAAATGTCCAACTGCATGTTCAGGCCCACCAATATATAAATCTACTGGTAACCAGTGTTCAAGTAATTTCTTATCACAAAGTTCTTTATCATTATTAGGATCCATATAACGCATAAAATACCAACTAGATCCAGCTGAACCTGGCATTGTTGAAGTTTCTCGTTTCCCTTTAATTCCATTTTGATTGTAATCTTTCCATTCTGTTGCATTTTCAAGTGGTGCAGCACCGTTTTTACCTTTATAATCTGAAAGTTGTGGTAAAACAAGTGGTAGCTCTTCATCTGGAAGAGGATAAACTTCACCATTTTCTTGATGAACAACTGGTACTGGTTCACCCCAATATCTTTGGCGAGCAAATATCCATTCTCTAAACTTGTAATTTATCTTCTTCTTACCAATACCTTTATTTTCTAAGTATTTTAGCATTTCACTAATCGCATCTTCTTTGTTCATACCATTTAAGAATTCTGAATTAATATGAATTCCATCTTCTGTATACGCTTCTTTTGATACATCGCCACCTTCAAGTACTGGGATAATATCTAAATCAAATTTACGTGCAAATGCATAGTCTCTAACATCATGTGCAGGTACAGCCATTATAGCACCAGTACCATATGAAGAAAGTACATAATCAGATATCCAAATAGGAATTTCTTTACCATTTACAGGGTTTATAGCATAAGCTCCTGTAAATACACCTGTTTTATCTTTATTAAGTTCTGTTCTTTCAAGTTCACTTTTTGATGCACAAGTATCTTTATAAGCGTTAATTTCTTCCTTTTGTTCTTTTGTTGTGATAATATCTACAAGTTCATGTTCAGGCGCCATAACACAATATGTAGCACCAAATAAAGTATCACAACGAGTTGTAAAAATAGTAAATTTCTTATTTGTACCAGATACAGTAAAGTCAACTAAAGCACCTTCAGATTTGCCAATCCAGTTTTTTTGCATTTCTTTAGTAGATTCAGGCCAATCAATTTTATCAAGACCTTTAAGTAAATCTTCTGCAAACGCAACTTGATCAATAACCCATTGTTTCATATTCTTACGAATAACTGGATATCCACCACGTTCAGATTTACCATCAATCACTTCGTCATTTGCAAGTACAGTACCAAGTTCTTCACACCAGTTAACAGGCATATCGATATATTTAGCATAACCATCTTTAAACATATTTTTAAAAATCCATTGAGTAAAGTGATAAAACTTTGGATCAGAAGTTTCTATAGTTTTGCTCCAATCATAATCAAAACCAAGTTCATGAAGTTGTTTAGTAAAATTTTTAATATTTTCTTTTGTAAAACCTTCAGGATGATTTCCGGTTGAAATCGCATATTGTTCGGCTGGAAGACCAAATGAATCATATCCCATTGGATGAAGTACATTATATCCTTGCATACGTTTCATTCTAGATACGATATCTGTAGCTGTATAACCTTCAGGATGTCCTGCATGAAGTCCTACTCCAGAAGGATATGGAAACATATCAAGTGCATAAAATTTTGGTTTAGAAAAATCCCATACATCAGTTTTAAAAGTTTGATTTTCTTCCCAATAGTTTTGCCACTTCTTTTCTATTTTCTTATGGTCAAATGTTGTATATTCCATAAAATTCACCTCAATTTTTTGATATATTTATAATAACATAAAACCAGATAAAATAAAATATCTGGTTATCTTTTTTTAAGTGTTTTTTCTTTTATTTGCTTATTTGATTTCTTCTCAAGGTAGATACATATAATTATAGGTAAAACAATTGCCAGAATTAAAGCTATAAAATATAAATAATATAGTTTATAAAAATATGTAATAGATGTATTTACTAATATCAAGTATATACCTACACCAATTATTATAATAAATAACATACATGCATTAAAATAATTGTAATGTTTATAACCATCTATTTTAGCTACATTATAAAGTTCACAAAACAGTAAACACATAGGCATAACTAATGTTAAATAGCATAAAACAGTTAAATAATTATAATACATAATATTACTTGAATTTAATGATATTAAAATAATTATAGGTATTATTGTTAAAAATACAATTACATTAATTAGTAATTCAATTTTTAAATATTTTTTCATAATTTTAAAATTAGGGCTGCAAAATACAGCCCCTTATTAAATATTAGAATCCGAAATATTCTTTAGCATTATTATAACAAATATCTTCTACAATTTGTCCTAATGTATCAAGTTCTTCTTCAGGATATTGTCCAGATTCAACAAGTTCACCTAACATTTGACATAAAATACGTCTATAGTATTCATGACGAGGGTAAGCCAAGAAACTTCTTGAGTCAGTTAACATACCAACAGATTGTGAAACAAGTCCAACTTGCATTAAAGTTTCAAGATTTTGTCTCATACCATCTTGTTGATCTAAGAACCACCAAGCAGTACCTACTTGAACACGACCTTTAATTCCCTTTTCTTGGAAACATCCAGAAAGTACAGTTAAAGCATAGTTATCACGTGGATTTAAGCAATATAAAATAGTTTTAGGTAGAGCACCTTCAATATCTAAAGCGCCAAGTAAACTAGATAATTTTTCCATATATACTTGATCTTCAATAGCGTCAAAACCAGTGTCTGGTCCAATAGATTGTAACATAGTCTTAGAATTATTTCTTAATGCACCAATATGATATTGTTGAACCCAACCATGTTTCTTATATTCTCTTCCTAAGAATATTAAAATATATCCCTTATATTTATCTTGTTCTTCTATAGAAACTTCTTCATGATTTAATCCCTTTAAAAATACAGCATTAGCTTCTTCATAAGTTGCTGGTGCATAATGCACTACATCAAGTGCATGGTCAGAAACACGAGCACCCATTTCATGGAAAAATTCAATACGATTTGCAAGGCATGAAGTTAGATCATTTAAAGATTTAATTTCGCAGTTACATACCTTGCCAAGTTGACACACCCAATCTGCAAACCATGAAAGTTCAACATTAATAGCCTTATCAGGGCGGAATGCAGGTAAAACCTTAACACGTAATGTTTTATCTTCATTCATCTTCTTATGCCATTCAAGGGAATCAACTGGATCATCAGTTGTACAAACAGTTTTAACATTAAACTTATACATCATTTCACGTGCAGTTAATGTTTCAAGTGTTTTATTAGCTTCATCCCAAATCTTTTTAGCGTTTTTAGCATTAATTACATCATTAATACCAAAATATCTTTGCATTTCAAGATGAGACCAGTGATATAATGGATTTCCTACAAAATAAGGCATAGATTCTACAAATTGTAGGTATTTTTTATAATCATCATCAGGTCCTGAAATAGAATCTTCTTCATATCCTCTTGCACGAAGACTTCTCCATTTATAATGGTCTCCATATCTATCTCCTGCTCCTAACCAAACTTCTGCTAAATTTCTGAATTTCTTATCTTCATAAATTTCTTTTGGTTGTAAGTGACAGTGATAATCGATGATAGGCATTTTTTCTGCGTGTTCATGATATAATTTCTTAGCTGTTTCTGTAGTTAACAGAAAATCTTTATCCATAAATTTTTTCATTATTTTCTTCTCCTTTTTATTATAAAATTACTCCATCTTTAAATATTGAAATTTCACGGAATTTATTAATTTCATTTTTAGTTTTTTTCTTACCAGACGCAATATCGCATATTAAATCAATGAATTTTTCAAGCAATTCATCCATTGAATATTTATCTACTAA
>CAZGBY010000072.1:0-5117 GCA_964524125.1 uncultured Clostridium sp. | reverse complement strand
ATAATTCCTTTAAGAGTCAAATTTTAAAGGAATTTTTTTAATTTAATACAAAAAAGGACTGTGAAACCCACCTTTCTAAAAGTTAGGTTTTTTCACAGCCCCTTTTATATTATTTAGTATACTTTAAATTATTATTCATTTTCAGGTACATCAATATATTCAGGCACTTTATCATATCCATAGAATTCTCTATTGAAATATCCGCTACCCTTAGTAATAGATTTTAAATCATTAACATATTCTAAAATTTCAGATTCCGGAACTAAAGCTTCTAGTTTTTGTTGACCTACCGAATTAATGTCCATACCAATAATCTTAGCACGTCTTGAATTTAAATCAGAAAGTATATCTCCTACTAAATCAGATTCTACTGTTACAACTATCTTCATAATAGGTTCAAGAAGCACTGGACTTGCTTTTAAGTAGGCATCCTTAAATGCTAAAATAGCTGCGTTTTTAAATGAAACCTCATTTGAATCTACTGGATGATATTTACCATCTGTTAATATAGCTTCAATACCAATTACAGGATATCCTTTTAGTAAACCTTTTTCACAAGCTTCATGGAACCCTTTTTCAACTGCAGGGAAATAATTTTTAGGCACTGCTCCACCAAATACTTCTTCTTTAAAAATATTATTTTCTGACGGGTTAAAAGTCATTTCTACAACACCATAGAATCCACTTCCACCTGATTGTTTTATATATCTTCCACTACCATTGGCAGAAGATTTTATAGTTTCTCTATAGCTTATCTTATAGTCTGATATTTCTACATTTAACTTATAGGTATTTTTCATTTTTTCAAGAATATAATTTAAATGACCTGTTCCTAATGTACCAAGCAACTGTTCTTTTGTATCTGCGTTTCTTACAAATTTAATAGTTGGGTCTTCTAATATTAATTTAGAAATTACAAAAGATATTTTATCTTCATCAGCTTTAGTTTTTGGCTTTAAAGCTTTGAAATATACAGCTGTAGGATAACCAATTTCAGGATAAGTAATATGAGATTTTAAACTAGAAAGCGTTACACCATTATGTAATTCTAGTTTAGTTATAGCACCTATATCACCAGCCTTTAATGATTTGACTGGAGTTAAAGTACCTCCTTTTATAGTAAATAGGTTAGAAACTTCTTGATTTACTTTAGTATCACTGTTAAATAAAGTATCACCTACTTTTAAAATTCCAGAATTAACTTTAATAATGTTAGTTATTCCCGCATATGGATCTACTATTGTTTTAAATACGTATGCACTCACTTCTTCTTCATCTAAAGTCTTTCTTTCAATTTCATGTAAGTCATCATCATATCCTTTTATAGGATTTAAATCAGAAGGCGAAGGTAGGTAATCAATTAGCATATCAAGTAAGGTATGAATACCAATCTTTTTAATTGCAGATCCTACAAGTACTGGTGTAAGTCTACCATTAAGTACACCATCTCTTAAACCTGTCTTAATTTCTTCTTTAGATAGTTCTTCACCTGCAAAGAATTTTTCCATTAATTCTTCTGATGATTCGGCTACTGCTTCTATCATTTGATTATGAAGTTCAAATACTTTAGCACGTTTATCCGGATAAATTTCTGCATCTTCACATGTTTTACCATTATATTTTCTAGCTTTTAATTCTACTACATTTACAAAACCATCAAATCCCTCGTCATGACCCATTGGGTAACAAAATGGAATTGCACTCTTACCAAAATGTAAATTAATATCTTCCAAGATATTATCAAAATTAACACCCGGTTTATCCATTTTATTTACATAAATAATAGTGGGAATATTTTTTCTATGTAGCATATTATAATGCTTAATAGTTTCTACTTCTATTCCTTGTGTAGCATTTACAACTAACACAGCTCCTTTTACAACTGATAATGTAGAAATAGCTTCTTGAATAAAATCATCATTACCTGGTAGGTCTATTAAATTGATTTTATAATCATTATAATTAATTGGTACTATACTTGATTTAATTGATGATCCTCTTTGACGTTCTTCTTCTAGATAATCACTTATAGTATCTTTTCTTTCAATACTACCCATTTCTTCATTTGTAACAGTTTTATATAAAGCTTCTGTTAAAATAGTTTTTCCACTTGATTGATGACCAAGTATAGCCACATTACGAATTTTTCCTGACATAAATAATCGCTCCTTTTTCATAAGAAACACTTCTATGAAAGCGTTTTCTTATATTTACATTATAACACGAAGATATTTTAAAGAAAATATTTTTTTATATAATATATGAAAAATGTGATTTATTTTATATACACTAAATTTAGGTTTTTAATATATAACATATGTATGTACAAAAAAAGAGTATCAAATAAATGATACTACTTTATAATTTATGTTTTTAATATTAAAAGAAGATTTTGAAGAAATTACCAATAATATTATTGTTATATAAAAACTTAGATATCGTAAATTTATCACTATCTAAACACATATCACTTATAACCCAATTTCTAAAGCCTTCAAGACCTTGACTTTGCATTATAAATGTTAAGATAAATAATAAGATACATACACCAATATAAGTTAATAATACATAGAATATTGAACCTAATATACCATCAATTACTCGAATTAATTTTGATTGTCTGCAACCTGCAACTACAAGTTTTAAAATGAAACAAATAATTGTTATTCCAAAAAACAATACACAAAATGCAATAAATGCACATACTATATTTGCACATACATTGCCAAGTTTAACATATACTTGATCAATACCTAAATCAACATCAATATTGCTCGTAATAAAAGAAGGTAATCCTAAAGCATCTAAAAATTCTTTAGTATTAGTAATTGTTGGGTTTTTAGTTCTAAATTTTTCTGTATAACTTGCAGCCATATCATCTCCCCAAATTCTATATATTACAGCATTTGAAAATTGTTTACAAAATAATAATGAAAATACAAATCCACAAAGTGAATTAGCTAAGTTAATAAATTTAGTTAAAAATCCAACTTTAAACCCGATTGCAAAAAATAACAAGAATAGTAATATAATACCTATACTAATAAATGAAACATGAAATGCTAATAACATTTTAAAACCTCACTTTTTATATCTATTTTAAGTTTATCATATTTTTGAATATTTAACCATATTTATTATAATTTTGTAGAATTATTTAAGAATAAATATTATAATAATTTACAAGGTGATTAAAAATGTTAAACAAATTACAACAATTATTAAAAGAAAAAAATATAGATGCATATATTATACCTTTAAGTGATTATCACTTATCAGAATATGTCCCTGATTATTTTAAAATTATTAAAGAACTTACTAATTTTACAGGTTCTTCTGCTACTTTACTTGTAATGCAAGAAACTGCACTTTTATGGACTGATGGAAGATATTTCTTGCAAGCAGAAAAAGAATTAAATAATAAAATCAAATTAATGAAGATGAAAACAGATGATACACCTACATTACTTGAATATTTAAAGGATAATTTAAATGATGAATCTACATTAGCTTTTGATGGTAGAACTATTAGTACAAATGATTATTTAAACTATAAAAAAATTTTAAAATGTAAAATTAGTATTGACATAGATTTAACTAATGATATTTGGGAAAATAGACCTTTGTTTCCTATATCTATGTTGTATGAACTTGAAGATATATTTACAGGTGAAAGCTATAATTCTAAAATTAATAGAGTACTAGAGTTAATAAATCAAGAAAATTGTGATGTACTATGTATTACATCTTTAGAAGAACAAGCTTGGCTATATAATTTAAGAGCTGATGATGTAAAACACACACCTGTATTTTTATCTTACACTCTAATTATTGATAAAAAAGTTCATTTGTATATAAACGAAAATAAATTAAATGAAAATATTAAATTATTTTTAAATACTAATAATATAATTCTTCATCCTTATAATGATATTTATAATGATTTATGTATGATTAATAATAAAATTATTATGATAGATTATAATAAAGTTAATTCATTAGTATATTATAAAATACCAAATAATAATAAAATTATTAATAAAACTAATCCTATAACTATTCTTAAATGTATTAAAAACGAAACAGAAATATCTAATACTAAATATGCGCATATACTTGATGGAGTAGCTATAACTAAATGGTTAATATGGATTAAAAACGAAATTAAAGAAAATAATAATTTGACAGAAGTTATAGTTCAAGATAAATTAGAACAATTTAGAAGAGAACATGAAGAACTAATAGATTTATCGTTTTCTTCTATTTGTGCATATAAAGAAAATGGAGCAATGTTGCACTATAATGCTTCAAATGGTAATAATACTCCCCTTAAAAATGAAGGAATGTTAATGATAGACAGTGGTGGACATTATTTGTATGGCACAACAGATATTACAAGAACAATATCATTAGGATGTCCTACTTATGAAGAAAAACTTTATTTTACAACGGTTTTAAAATCAATGATAGATTTATCTGATACAGTATTCTTAAAAGGGTGTTCAGGACAGAATTTAGATATTAAAGCCCGTGGACCGATTTGGAAATTATTACTAGATTATAAATGTGGAACAGGTCATGGAGTTGGTCATATTCTATCAGTTCATGAAGGCCCTAATGGATTTAGATGGAATAAAGTAGAAAATAGAAATGATAGTGCTGTTTTATCACCCGGAATGATTACAACTAATGAGCCTGGTATTTACTTAGAAGGTAAATTTGGAATTAGACTTGAAAACGAATTACTTTGTAAGGAAGTTACAAATAATGAGTGGGGCACTTTCTATGGTTTTGAAACTATTACATACGCACCTATTGATTTAAATTTAATAGATAAATCATTACTTAATCAAGATGAAATTAATTGGTTAAATGATTATCATGAAATGGTTTATAATAAACTTAAAGATTATTTTCAAGATGATTTAGAAAATTTAAAACACTTAACAAAAAAGATTTAATATACATAAAAAGTTATCCAAACTAATGGGTAACTTTTTGTTTTGTTATAATAGAATAGGTTAATGATTATAATTGATACTTCGACGGGTTTAATACTCAAAGAAATGAAATATTAAATATTAAGTTCTTTAATTTCTTCAATAGTTAAGCCTGTA
>CAZGBY010000071.1:0-5436 GCA_964524125.1 uncultured Clostridium sp. | reverse complement strand
TTGGTTTGGGACTATGCTTATAAGGGTCACATAGAATTTCCTATTAAGCAAGAAATAAATCGTATTTACCTATAAAAAAATGGACTTTTATCACTTAATTCCACTTTCTACTTGAAATTCGGCTATTTTCCCGGTTTTTTTTAAGCATAAATGAGTAACAAATAATAGCTTAAACATAAAAATGTGATGTTTTTACAATATTTAATTCAAATATATATATTTTGATTCAAATTATTTTTTTTAAAAAATGAGAGTTTCAAATGAATTTCATCGATATTCAACTAAAAAATTGCCTAAAAGTTCTTAAAATAAAATTGGACATTCTTGTTTGAATTGAGCTTAAAATATAAAGAAATAGCGATTTAAAATTCATCGATGTCTATTAGAAATTTTTTATTCAAAAAGCTGGAGTTAACCTCCAGATTTTTACTTTCTATCATTTATAATTTCAAGTGGTGACACTTTAAATTGATAATCTCCTTCTTTTACTGCAATTCCCATAGATGCGTAAAGATCATTAGTAGGAATAATTGAAACTCCAAGCATAGCTTTTTTATGAGTATCATCATTTTTAATTTTTTCAAATTCTAATAATCTCCAACCTGATAATTCACCAGTTTTAGGAAGTATTGCAGTTACGACGGCTATATTATATGTAACACCATCTTTTAAAGCTATACAAGATACAGGATTAGCACTACCATAATATACATTTTCAATCTTATAACCTCTTTGTTCTAAAGCTTTTGTAGCACCTTGCATACAAAAGTTATGTAGTTCATCTCTTGTCATTACTTTATCATTAGTTAAACCACCAACAGTATTTTTAGATAGTTCATGAGCTTTTGCAAGATATGTACCAATATTTTGAAGTCTATTATATATAATTAATTCATTAAAATCTAAATTTTCTTGAGCATATTCTTCTACAGCATTTTCACAAGCATCCATATAATCATAAATCAAATCTTCTAAATGAGCAGGCAAATTGAATTTAACACCCTCATGAATTTCAAGTAATACTAACCAAACCTTTACTTGACCAGGTCTAATTTCTGATAAAATTTGTCTTTCCATAGCCTTTCCAAGTGCATAAGCACCAGATTCTTGTAAAAATTGAATCTTTTGTTCAGATGAAATGTGACGATAAGTATCAGTTAAAATTTCAGAAATCTTATGATTATCTTTATTTACAGCATCAATACCTTCTAATTTTTCCGGATGATTTAATAAATCAAGAATTTGTTCTTTAATATCCATATTAAAACCTCTTTCAATACAATAATATAATTATTATACCATTATTTTATTTAAATGTAAAAAGAATATAATGCAAAAAACGTTAAAAATTAGTATAATTATAAGAAAAGGTGATGTAAATGACTGAAAATGATATATTTAATAATACATACAAATTAAGAACTTCTGTTCTAAAAGAATTAATACCATTATTAGGTAAAAAGGTAAATTACGATAAAATTATAAAATTATATCAAAATTATATCTTATGTTTAAATCTTAAGCATACTAATTATTTAGATATTTTTATACCAAATATTAAAACATTAAAACACAATAAAATTAACGATAATAGAACATTCTTATGTTTTATTTATGATTTAGTTGCTAATATTCATAATGCATATATATTTAGTTTAGAAGATACAGTTGATACATCTAAATTCTTTTTAGGATTTTCTATTTATGAATTAGAAGACTTTGATATCATTGACAAATTAATATTCAGTTTTAGAAATAGAGAATCATATGATATAGATTTATTAGAACTTACATCAATACGCAATAAAGAAGATGCTAAAATTATTATAGATTATAAATTAATAGATATCTATTTATTACAGCAATTATCTAATTATAATAGTAATGATGATTTATTAGAAATTATTAAACAAATATATTATATAGATGACAAATATCATAATTGTAATAAAAACATAATTGATTTAATTATTAAACTATTAAGTTTAATATAAAATAAAAAAGACGTAAATACATCTTTAAAAAAAGGGACCTCCGAATTTCTTCGGAGGTTATAAAAGGGGGTTGTGAATTATGAATTCACATTTGGGATAGGGATACCAACTTTCGTTGGCAATTTTATTATACAATATTTCGAACATTTTGCAAGTATTTTTTAATTTATTGTAACTAATTTTGCATATTTTTAGATGTTTTTAAGCTCTAAAGTAGTCTTTTGTATTGTAAAACCAAGCTTATCATAAAATTTTCTTGCAACATTTCCTTCCCAAACATTTAATGTTATAGTACTACATCCAGTTTCTTTTGCATATTCTTTTATATGATTAATTAATAATGTACCATATGATTTTCCTCTTTTTGAAGAATTTATACATAAGTCATCAATATATAAATATTTCATATCATTTAATGCCAAATCATTTTGGATAATATTAATTTGACAAAATGCATAACCTATAACTTCATTATCTACTATTACAAATATAGGTTTACTATCATCATTAATAAGAACTTTTAGCATCTCTTTGTTATATTTAATACCATTTTCCTTAAATAGGTCTTTTCTAATATTATAATGAATATCTTCTACTTCATGAAGTAGGGAAGTCAAAATATCAATGTCATCAATTTTAGCTCTTCTTATTTCCATAATAATCCTCTTTTTTATTTACTCATTTATCATAAGTTATGATATAATTTAATTATATAAAAAGATTGGAGATAATACAATGAAAATTTTTGTACGTGCACACGATGTAGCTAAAACAGATGAAATTACATTAGCTACAGAAGTTAGCAAATTGGGATTTGATGGACTTCAACTTGCGATTAATAAATGTATTGAAGGTGAAACTGCTAAGTATGGCGAAATAAACAAAGAAAGAATAAACGAAATATCTAATGCATTTAAAGAAAACAATGTCGAAGTTTGTTTGATAGGCTCTTACTTTAATCCTGTACATTCTAATAAAGAATTAGTTAAATCAAATATATTAAAATTTAAAGAACATTTATCTTTTGCATCAAAATTTGATTGTTTATATGTTGGTAGTGAAACTGGTTCTTTTAACGATGATAAATGGACATATAATCCTTTAAATAGAACTGAAGAAGCCTTTAATAAAGTAAAAGAAATATTCAAAGATCTAGCAAATTATGCTAAAGAAGTAAACTCAAATATTTCAGTCGAAGGTGCTGATGGGCACTGTATGTACTGCCCTTTACAACTTAAAAGATTAGTTGATGAAATTGATAACGGACATGTATTTGTAACTATTGATACATATAACTTCTTAAATGAGAATAATTATTCAAAAGAATATCAAAGAAAAATAATTGACCAATGTATTGAATTATTTGGTAATAAAATCAAAAATATTCACTTAAAAGATTTTATTATGACTGAAGAAAAGCCTTTAAAACTTGTAGGTCTTGGTGAAGGTTTAATGGATTTAAAATACATTGTAAGTAAAATTAAAGAAAACGTACCTGATGCTAATTTAATATTTGAAGGTGTACCAAGAGTTTCTATGGAAAGCAGTTTAAAATATATTAAAGAAATATTAGGCCAATAATATTAAAAAAAGAATTTACTTGAATGTAAATTCTTTTTAGCGTTTCCTTAAAATTCTCATCTTTGCACTATGAGAACGATTATTATTTAAAAGTTCTTCATCACTTGGAAGAATTGGTTTTCTTGATATCAATTCAAAAGGCGCTTCTTCTTTAATAACTATTGGAAGTTTATCGGGAATATCTAAAGTAGACTTTTCTTTAAAGATTGATTTACAAATTTTATCTTCTAAAGATTGGAATGTAATAACTACACATCTTCCATCAGGATTTAACATATCAAGTGCTTGTAATAATGAATGTTCAAATACTTGAAGTTCATCATTAACTGCAACTCTTAAAGCTTGAAATACTTGTTTAGCAGGATGCCCTTTTTGTTTTAAAACTTTAGAAGGAAGTGCAGATTTAATTATATCTACAAGTTCAAAAGTTGTATCTATTGATTTAGTTTTTCTTGCTTTGTCTATTTCAAACGCAATTTGTTTTGAAAATTTTTCTTCTCCATATTTGTAAAAAATTTCAATCATTTTAGATACTGGCCATTCATTTATAATTGTTTTAGCACTAAGTTCTTGGTCTTGATTCATTCTCATATCTAAAGGTCCATCAAGTCTATATGAAAAGCCTCTTTCTTCTATATCAAATTGAAATGATGAAACTCCTAAATCATATAATATTCCATCAATTTTAGTTATTCCTAATTCATTTAACTTTTCTTTTAAATTTACAAAATTACTTTTTATAATTGTATAATTATCTCCAACTTTATCAAGTACTTCTTTAGCCCTTTGTATAGCATAATCATCTTGATCAAAAGAATATAAATGACCTGTTTTTAATTTAGATAATATTAAAGAAGAATGTCCCCCACCACCTAATGTAGCATCTACATAGATTCCATCTTCTTTGATATTTAAAGCATCAATAGCTTCTTCTTTAAGTACAGTTATATGTTGATACATATCATCACATCCTCGTATTTAAAAGTATAACATATTTTTTCATTTATATAAAGAAAATAGATGCCTTTAGCATCTATTTCTATTAATTATTCAGATTTTTCTGAACTCTTACTAGCTACGACTTGCTTACCTTTGTAACAACCACAATTAGCACAAGCACGGTGAGATAGAGTTAATTCACCACAGTTTGGACATACAATCATACCAGGAACTGTTAAAGCTGAGTGTGAATTTCTTTGTCTTTTCTTAGTCTTAGAAATACGACGGAATGGAACAATTGCCATAATTACACCTCCTATTTTAATAAATCTTTAAGTGATGCGAATGCAGGATTAATCTTTTCTTCTGGTTCATCTATAATTTCATCTTCAAACTCAATTCCATCTTTTACAAACTTCATTGGTTTTTCAATTAAAATTTCAGAAAGAACTTCTTCACGAGTTTCAAGAGTTTGCCCTTCTACAAATATGAAATCTCCGTTGTCTGAGGTTTCTTTATCAAATGTATAAAATTCACTTGCACTTAAATTAATTTTATAGGGCAAAACCTCTAGCGTTACAGCACATTCTAACATAAGTTCTATTTCAATATCTAAATCTACTCTAAATGAATCAGGTCCAATATTATAAATAGTTTCTTTTGTTTTACATATACTTGAAGATTTTACATCTTCAAAACCATTTAGTTCTTCATTAAAATTATATTCACATTCTTCCTTATAAGGAAAATGCATTTTTCTTAATTGAGCTAATGTATAACGCATAAAATCACCCTAGCATTTTAATTATAAAGATTCACAGTGTAAATGTCAAGAAAATTTTTGCGAAATTACCTTAAAATCATACCTACTCAGTTGTAAAATTAAAGTGGAATTATAGCAAAGGGGATTTTAAGGGGGAAT
>CAZGBY010000070.1:0-5471 GCA_964524125.1 uncultured Clostridium sp. | reverse complement strand
ATGAATTAAATCTTATTAAAACTCAAGAAATAAATCGTATTTACCTATAAAAAAAATGGGCTTTTATCACTTAATTCCACTTTCTACTTGAAATTCGGCAAAAATGTGCAGTTCCCAAAAATGCACATTTTATATCTTATTTGTTTGATTTTATTATAAAATTATTTAAAAAATAAATAACACTAATGCATATCAAAAACAGTAAACATTTATTAATGACATAATCATTTTCATATGTAGTAGCAATTATATCAAAATTAATAAATGATAATTTTTTTAAAAATATCATTTTAATATGCTTACATATATCACTTACAAATAATGCAAATGAAATCACATAAAACAGTTTCTTGCCTTTACTCATAATGCACCTTCTAATCAAAAAAGAAGCGTAAATTACGCTTCAAGTTTTTTTACATCTTGGAAACTTAACTCATTTGGTGTTAAACGACCAAACATTTCAACTAAAACAGTTACAATTTCTTTTTCTTGATTAATTGCTGAAATTGAAGCGACAGTATCTCTCCATGGACCTGTAGTAATAAGTACTTTATCTCCAACATTTAAATCATAAACAGGTTTTTCAATCTTACCCATTCGCATTAAAATTTGATTCATTTCAGATTGAGGAACAGGATTAGGTTTTGTACCATTACCAGATGATCCTAAGAAACCAGTTACTTTTGGTGTATTACGAACCATGAACCAAGCTCTTTCATCTACTTCTTTATCAACTTCCATTTCAACAAAAACATATCCAGGAAACATCTTTCTAGTTTTTACAACCTTATGTCCATCTTTTTTTGTTTCTTCATATTCTTCATCAGGACTTAAGATTTGTAAGATTTTATCTTGAAATCCCATTGATTCAATACGACGCTCTAAATCTTCAACAACTGAATTTTCTTGACCAGAATATGTTTGAACAATATACCATTTCTTACTCATAAAATACCTCTTAGTCTCTAATTTTTAATATTCCAGATAATAATTCACTTACTAATACATCATACATTAAATATAATAAAGTAAATATAATTAAGAATACGAAAACTTTAACAGTATTACCAATAAATAAAGCTTTATTTGGCCAAGTTATCTTTTTAAGTTCTGGAAAAGCAGATTTTGCAAATGGATAAATAGCATAAATCAAACTTAGTGCAGAAATGACTACAATAACAATCGCAAATGCTGTTGGAAATGACCCAATTAGAGGAACTGTAGATTTAACAGTAATAGTTCCATTTAAAATGAATACACCTAAAATTAATACTGCAATTGATAGAAACATAAATACATAATTTTCCCATTTATGTTCAGTCATTATATACTCAAGAACTCTACTTCTTGATTCTTCTTTTTTTTCTTTAATAGCCATAATAGCCTCCTAAATTATTTAGTCTCTTTATGTATAGTATATTTATTACATCTAGGACAATATTTTTTAAACATTAATCTTTCAGTAGTAGTAGATTTGTTTTTAGTAGTTTGATAATTTCTACTTAAACACTCCTCACAAACTAATATAATTTTTTCTCTCATACTAAAAAACCACCTTTTCAGTGTTTACTTATTAATTTTATTATAAGTTTATTGATTAGTCAAGTTAAATCATCTTTTTTAAATAAAACATTTCATTCTTCCTTATTAATTTTCCTTAATTCATAGTAAATTTTATTCTTAGGTACATTCAATTTCTTTGAAATATTATTTACTGAATAACCTTCTAAAATCATATTTGCTATCTTTTTTTGAAATTCAGTACTTCTAGATAAATAATTAAAAATCTTTTCATTTCGTTTTTCATGAATTTGATGAAAATTTCTTACATAATCATCTTCATTAAGTGTATAAATCTTTTTTTGTTTTTCTTTCATTTTAAGTAAAACTCTCTTTAAACTCACAACATAATAAGAATAAAAAGTACCAAAATCTTTATTATAAAGTCTAATACATTTCAAAATTAATTCGGAGCAATTAGATAATGCTTCTTCAGAATCAAGATCGTTAAATTTCATATCTCTAATTATTTTTTTTGACAAAATCATATATTTAGTAATAAGCATTTTTAAAGCGTGATTATTATGCTCTTTAACATAATAAATCAATTCATTATCATTAAGATTATAAAAATACATATATTCTATTCATTAATTAATGCAAGTACAATACCGCAGCTTACAGAAGCATTCAAAGAATTAACGTGGCCAACCATAGGTATATTCATCATATAATCGCAATGTTTTTTTACTAATCTAGACATACCAAAACCTTCAGAACCAATAATAACACCCAAATTTAAATCTTTAGGAATATCTTTCGCAGTCACATCGCCCGATGCATCAGTTCCAACAATCCAAAACCCATTATCTTTTAATTTAGCAATAGCTTGATTAAGATTATTCACCATTATAACTTTTACATGTTCAATAGCGCCCGTAGATACGTGAGCAACTACCTCAGTAATGCTTACACTTCTATTTTTAGGAATAATAACACCTTTGACACCAAAAGCATCAGCACTTCTTAACATAGCACCAAAATTATGTGGATCTTCAATACCATCTAAAATAAGAAAAACTTCTCTTTTATTAGTTTTATCTTTTAAAACTTCATCAAGTTCATAATATTTATAGTCTGCTCCATATGCACCATAACCTTGTGATGCTAAAAACATAGAATCCATTTTCTTCTTATCGACAATATTATATTTGATTTTCTTATCCTTTAGTAACTGTAAAAAATTAGGGTCTTTTTTTATTTGTTCTTCAGTTGTATATACACAGTCTAACTTATGATTAGCAAAAATAGCTTCATAAATACAATTCTTTCCATAGATCTTTATCATATTAATCACCTTATCGTCTATAATATTCTACCATAAAGATTTAAAAAAAAGAAGATGAAAAAAGATATTACTTGTTAATGTAACATCTTTTTAAAATTTATCTTTTTATCAACGAATCACAAGGCGTAATAAAAGGTATACATTCACTCAATTTGTAATCTAATTTCAAATCAGATAATTCATTACAAAAAGCTTTAACATATTTGTCAGTGGAAAAACTTTGTTTAAAATCAATTATTATTTTTTCTCCACTTGATATCATATTAATACCAAGACCTGATGTTCCAGAATTATATAAATGAATTTCATCAATAAATTTTACATTTTTTCCCAAATTAAATCTGCCAAGATAACTTACAATATAAGTATCTAATGTCATACTTTCGAAAAATGACATTATTTTTTGTTTTTCTTCTTAATTTTCTAAAGAATCAAGCTTATCAAACAAGCCTAGCATCGCATTAGCTTCTTTCTTACAAAAATCAAAATCCCTTTGCAAATTTAATATATCTCTATACAAAGATGCTTGTTCATATAGTTTTTTTAATCCAAACTCTTTATCATAGGGTAACATCATACTTTTAACACAATTTTTAAAAGTATTTTTACAATTTAAAGCCTCTCTCATATCCGTTGCTATATTTGCATTAATTACCTTATCACTGTTAGGAATAAGCTTTAAAATCGCTTTACTCATAAGTAATGATAATAAAATAACAGGAGTGACATTTATTTCTTTACATACTTTAATAAAGGACTCATTAGAAATTACAATCTCGTATCTATAATCCGTTTCTCCATCACTTTTACAATTTTCATCTAGACGATATGAGTCTTTAGATAATTCTATAAACTTCTTATTTTTATCAAACTCATAATAACTAGAAAAAGGATCTTCTGTTTCACCTGGCAACAACATCGAATTAGAAAGTCGAATAATTTCAGGATATTCATTTTGATTATATTTAAATGAACAATAATAATAAATTAGAGTTTCAATAAATGGCATAATTCCTTTACCATCACATAAAGTATGATGAAATGATATAAATAAATATTCGATAGTATGTTATATTGATTAAATGATATCCCACATTTAATCAAACCTAATTTACTTAATCTCATTGTTTTTAGCAATTAGTTTACTTGAATTTTGAACTATATAAAAGTCTCCGTTTTTTCTACAACTTTAGTGTTAAAATAAGGATATCTAATATTTGTTACATTTAATACTTGATTTAAACAGCTACCAGAAATTTTCTTTTTAAATCTAATTTCTATAACTTCACTTTCCATCCCCATCATCTTATATAAATAACTTTGCCCAGACCGTATTTTTTCAAATGAAGAATTTGCCGTAGAGCCTGAGTTTCTAATAAGTATATTTTTTCCACTGTGCTTTAATAAATCATATAAATCATGTAAAATATTTACCCGAAAATAACCTCTATGAATAATGTCAAATCATTAAATAAACCAGTTTATTATGAACTAAACGACTATTTATATATTAATATTTACCAGTTAAATCTGTATATTTTAAAATTAAATCCATTATATAATCTATACTATCGAAACAATCGTTATCTAACCATATTTTTATTACAGACATTATTCCTTCCATGTAATAATATACCAAATATTTTCTTTCTTTTTGTGGCACATTAAAATGTTCTAAAATTGGTACACATATTTTACTATATATATTCCCAAAATTAATATTTGATTTTAATACATCCGGCTTATCATATGACAATTTAAATATTATTTTATTATTCTTAATAAAATTTAAATAGGGTTCTAAATAATCTTTATTAATTAACACTAAATCTTTTGAATCCGCAATTAATTTGAAGTTCTTAGCCTTTACACCAAAAGAATCATAAAATCTTTTATTAATATTTTCAACTGTTTCCTCTAAAAGTTCATCCATAGAATCATAATGCAAATAAAAAGTAGATCTATTGACACCAGCTTTATTGCATAATTCTTTTACACTTATATATTCATAGTCTTTTTTATCAAGTAATTTAATCAAAGCTTCATTCATTAATAAAGCTGTATTAAAATACTTACTTTCGTATTTATTCATATAAATACCTATTCTTGTTCTGAAATTTCTTTTGCCAAAGTTACAATTTCAAAGGCGTATTTTTTCTTAGAATGTTCTAAAATTCTTTTATAAATTGGATATGTACTTAAACAAAGTGCAATACCAATCAAACCAATAATGATGCCTAATACCATATAATTACCATTTTCAAAGACATCCATTGCAAAACACATTCCAATTCCCAATATTAAAGAAGAAATTGTTCCATATGTATAAGCAAAGATATTAGCAGGTTTATGTGCTTTTGAGTTTAATTTTTTTAATTGTTTTACTTTTGAAGTTTCTTGTGGTGCGTATTCTTTCGCTATTGATTCAGCATAAATTTTATCAGTATTCATATTATCCTCCATAATTATTTCTATTTTTTACACTATTATTTTATCAATATTAATTATAAATTTAAACAACATCTTTTACTTTTTTTGTTGATTTAAAATGTTATCAATAATAAAAGGGGCTGTGAAAAAACCTAACTTTTAGAAAGGTGGGTTTCACAGTCCTTTTTGTCAT
>CAZGBY010000069.1:0-6087 GCA_964524125.1 uncultured Clostridium sp. | reverse complement strand
CAGGGAAACCACTGACATACAATTTACCTTATGGTTATAAAAAAGACCCTGAAAACAAAAGTAATTGGCTTGTTGACGAATATGCCGCAGGTGTAGTTAAAGAAGTATTCGCTCTTTGTGTTCAAGGCTATGGTCCTTCACAAATTGCTAAAATACTAAAACAACGACAAATTGAATGCCCTGTTTCATACGGTGAAAAAAATGGCATTAAAGTACCTGCTAAAAAAGAGGATGCTAACGATATATATTCTTGGAGCACTTCTTGCATATCAAGGATGTTGTCTAGACCTGAATATATAGGACAATGCGTTAACTTTAAAACCTACAGAAAGTCATATAAGAATAAAAAACAACTACATCGAGATCCGTCCGAATGGCTAGTATTCGATAATCATCACGAGGCAATCATTGATAAAGAAACTTGGGATATTGTTCAGCGTATTCGCAGTGGACGTAGAGTTGTTGATAGAATGGGTGAAATGCCTGTATTATCTGGTATGGTATTTTGTGCCGATTGTGGTGCTAAATTATATCAAGTTCGTGCTAACGGATGGACTGAAGATAAATATTATATGGTTTGTGCTACATATCGAAAGAAAAAAGGTCAATGCTCATCACATCAAATAAGGAATTGTGTACTTGAAGAACTTATCCTTGATGATATTAGACGAGTTACTGAATATGCTAGAAACCACGAGGATGAGTTTATAGAAATAGTTACATCAAAATCACGTATGGAAATTGATAAGTATACAAAAACTGCTCGTCGTGAGTTAGAAACTATGCGTGCAAGAATTGGCAAACTTGACACGATTATTCAAAAGTTATATGAGGATAATATTGATGGTAAGATATCCGATGAACGCTTTGCTAAATTATCTGCAACATATGAGGTTGAACAAAAAGACCTTCAAGCAAAAGTAATTGAAATCGAAAAAACTGTAGGTGATGAAAGTGAAAAAATAATCAACGTGAACTACTTCCTTGACCTAGCTAAAAAATATTACGATATTCAAAAGCTCGATTGCGAAATTATACGTACCTTTATAGAGAAGGTTATAGTTCATAAGGCAGAAAAAGTTGATGGCAAGCGTTGTCAAAGAATTGAAATTAAATATATAGGAATTGGCTCAGTTTCCATTCCAAATTAAAAAGGTATAGCCGTGATTTGACTATACCTTAATTTTTTAGGAATTAAAATCCCTTATTTGCACCTTCTTTAGCGCGTTTTTCTACTTTTTTAATTATATTTTTGGTAACATTTCTCCAAAGAAAATCCTGAGTACTTGTTACTAATACTTTAACTAATTTTTAATATTCAATCTATTTCAAATATTCCGCTAATAATGATTTTATATAAAACACTTATCGATGTCTCATAACTTGTTTTATCAAATAATACCTTTTTTGTAATATCTTCATAATCCTTATAGTATACTTTTTTATCAATAATTTGCTTTAAAATATTAACTATATTAATATTATCTTGAGCTGTATAACAATGTTTACTATTTTTTCTATCTTGTTTAACTTCTTTTACAAGTGTTTTTAATTTATCATCAAGAGTAACAACATTTGAAAGTTTATATAGATCATAAATATGTCTAGAATGTCCTTCAATATTATTTGAAATAGCATAATCACAAATAGCAAATACTTTATCAACAAATGTTCTTTCAAGTGTTTGTACTCTAATTTCAAATGGCTCTAATTCGTATTTATTAATTGCTTCAACATTACCATTAACTTTTAGATAATCATATATTATCGAAGATGCTTTTCTCACCTCAGTTGGAAATGATTTTACAATAAACATAGTTTCTATCAGCAACTTTGGTTTTACGCCAAATAAACTATGTTTTGCAGGATAATCTACTTTATAACAGTTATAATCTCTACGACTTTTTATATCAATTTCATTTAATAAATTTAGTTTAAGTTCATTACAAATTTCTAAAATTTTATTTTTAAGATTTCTTCGATAACTTTGCGATTGATGTTTCTCATCTAATGTAATATCTATATCTTCCGAGAATCTATCTATAATCTTATAACACTTTGATAACGATGTACCTCCTTTAAAAATTAAATCAGGAACTAATTTTACAAGTTCAAAAAGAAAAAGTGTTACGTAATAATCTTTTTCTATGATAGCAGATGAAATATTAAAATATCTACTTGCAGCTTTAATTACTGTATCAAAGTTTTCTTTATCCTTGTGTAAAATCATTTAGCACCCCACTATACATTAAATTCTTTATCGTTTTTGCAGGAAAAAATTTTGCAAGAGAAAATAAATCATCAACATTAACTTTATTTTCTTTCATATATTTTATAATTGTTTTTTTCCCTCTATCATCAATATTAGTTACATTTTTCATTTCAGAAATTAACTGTAAAATTGTATATGCGTATACATTTTTACAATCAATTTTACAACGTGACTTTCTTAAAATTATCGTCCTACCATCAATCGTTATTTTTCTACATCTTGTTGACTCATTATTAGTAACAATTTCTATAGTATTAGACATTTGAGTTGTAAGCGAAAACATATTTTTTAAACTTAAACCACTATAAGTGCCATAAAAATTATCTTTATAACCAATATATTTTTTATTAACTACATCCTCTATTGTTATCGTTGAAATACCAATAATGCTATTTGTTGGTATATAATAAACCCCCGTATCATAATTAATAATTTCACCATTTTTTTCTGCTTTATTAATTAGTCTAAATA
Source organism: uncultured Clostridium sp. (assembly GCA_964524125.1). Taxonomy (GTDB): domain Bacteria; phylum Bacillota_I; class Bacilli_A; order Acholeplasmatales; family Anaeroplasmataceae; genus CAG-307. Next base: position 3,344 of record CAZGBY010000069.1, on the reverse strand, counting down.
TGTAAGCACGAGAATAATTACTGAACATTTTCAATATTTCTTTTGAAAATATTGGTTCATTAGTATTAAAGTTCTCTTTTAATTGTTCGACAAGCATTTTCATCACCCCTATACATAGTATTTGTAATTACACATATTGTATACTATTTTCTACTTTTTTTGTCAATAATAATATACAAATCTTAAAAATTTTTTAATAATATCGTTTAGTATAAAACCTAATTTTTACATATATTATTACCCAATGTCCTGATTTATCTGAGCCAACTCTTTTAATGATTCCTTTTTCTTTTTATTGTTTTATATTTCATAAAATTGTTGTTCTTCCCTTATTTAATTGTAATGTTAATTTAGAATAAGTAATACTTGCATCATCTCTCATAGCTTTAATAATTAATTTTTCAATTTCATTTACAGGTTCATTTATTCTTTTACTACTTAAAACATCTTTATCAAATGGAAGTATAACATTAATATCAAATACTTCTTTTCCATAAACATCAATAACATCTAGAATACCATGTCCCGTTTGTTCTGAATAATCTAAATCATTCAATATTCTCATTAATGCCTTATTTCTTGGAGTACTAATTCCTTTAAAAAACATCTCTTTAGTTTCACCATATGGCAATCCACCATAAGATATTATTTCTATTCTATCTTCAAATATATATACCGCAGGTTCTACTCTTGTTCAGTCATTACGTGTAATTGCATTAATAAAAATTTCTTTTAAACTATGCATATCTAATAGATGCTTATCAATTCTTTTAAACCCTGTAATTATAGACATTGTATAATTTTCTGCTTCTAGTCTATTTATCCATCTATCTATCGCCACTAATAAGCACTTTTAACCATATTCACTTTTTTCAATTAATATTGATTTATCTTTTACTTTAAATCTAGCAATTTTAATTGAAATTATATTATCATCACTCATTAGTTCTGCAAGTAAATTATACTTTCCATCATTAGTTAATAAGTTAAAATTTTTTTCAAATGTTTCATTATTTATGTGATATTTTTTTGACTATAATATATTCTTAATTGTTTAAAACTAAAGTTAATTCTTTTACATTCAATTTTAGTAATATCACTATTAGCTAGTAACATTCTTACATATCTATCATTTATTTGTTCTTCACTCATACTTCTACAAGTAGTACCAACTCTAATATAACAATCTTTAGCACTTCTACCATACTTACTTATATAATATAGTGACTTACCTTTATTTATATTAACTTCTATAATCCATTTTTCTTCTTCATATTTAGCAGTCATTTTAATTAAATCTTGAGGATTTGGTAAAATACATGTAGTTATTATATCTGATATTCTTTTCATTACTTCATCTAATTTATTAGAAAGTATTCCATATATATAACCATTATCTTCTACACCAATATAAATAGTTCCTCCATTAGTATTTAAAAAAGCAACTACTTCACGTGCAAATGTATCATTTAATACTCTTTTTAATTCAACTACTTCTGTTTCAATATAGTTCATTATTTTTTATCCTTTATGGGGTACTTCTAAAAAAATATTATCACTAAATATTTTTATAATCAAACTATTTACAAAAAATTTCCAAATATTCTTTTATTATTCTATTGTTTTTCCAAATAAAAAGAGAATGAATAGTTGATAGTATAGTAATTTAAGCACAATAAAACTTACGACTAATTAAAACCATAATTCTTTTTAGTAACGAGTAAACAATATCTTTTATATTCTTATATGAAATTACATATAATTATTTTTATTCAATTACTTAAATCAACATTTATAATACATTTGATTTTTACTTGTTGGTTTATCAGGAATAGTTAAACATACTAATCCATTTTTAATTGCAGGATCAAGATATTGTTTTCTTAATGTCTCTTTCGATTTAATCCCTAATTTTATCATTATTTCAACTGCTGTCATTGGTATACTATTATCCATAATATCTAATAATTTATTAATATTAATTGCTTCATTAGTAAGAGGCATAAAAAAAGTAGATAATGCTTCATCTAATGTTTCATCAATCATTTTTAGCATAAATTCAATAAACAAATTTGATTTTGCATCCTTGTGACACATACTTATTGAGTTATAATATTCTTCTTGATATTTATAAATTTTAGATTCAATAGGTAAATATTCAAATACTTTTTTCCATTTACAAAGAATCGAATTTTGCCATAATCTAACCATTCTACCCTTTCCATTAGTAAAAGGATGAATAAAAACAAACTCATAATGAAATACACTTGATAATATTAAAGGATGTATCTTGTTTTTATTTTCATTAAGCCATGTAAATAAATTTTCCATTAATATATTTACCATATCTCCAGGTAGACAAATAAATACACAATTCCCATTTTCATCAAATACCATTTCAGGCGTATTTATAAATTCACCAGATACTTCTTCAACTAAAAAAGTCATAATCTCATGAACTTTTTTTAATTCATCTATTGAATATGGATTAATATCTTTCAACATTTCATATGCTTTATAAGCATTTTTAACATCTTGTATATCTTTTTGTTTTCCAATAACTGTTTTACCATTAATAACATCTTTTACTTGGTTTAAACTAAGCATATTACTTTCAATAGAAACAGAAGATTGAACAGAATTAATTCTTGTTTGCTTCCTCAAATATGGTCTTTTATCTAAATTAGAAAAAGAATCTAACTTACCAATTTTTTCCATAATATCAGAAACTTTTTTTTACATTTCATTTGTTATCTCAAATGGTGAAATATATTTATCCATCTTTAACACCTTCTTTTATCTTATTTATTATATTATTTTATAAAAAAATGAACCATTGATCTTGCTTAAATCTTGCTTAAAAACGTTATCAATTTTATGATTATTAATTAATAATTTATATTAATCCATAAACTTTATTAGAAACTGATTTAGTATAAAAAAATATTTTTCATATATATAAAAATGATTATTACTAATATTAGCAACATTTTTGCTTATTAATTCATTAACAACATCTTTATATTCAATTAAAAAATCTTTTTCAAATTCTTTTTTATAAAAAGATAAATCTATTCCTTCTTTTAATCTTAATGATAATATTATGTAATATTCTTCTATATCTTTATTTGATAATATTTCTTTATTTTTTTTATTATTACCTAAACAATAATTATTTAAAGAATAAGTATTAGTATATCTTATATTATTTTCATATCCAGAAGAAGAAATCCCTAAACCTATATAATGCTCATTTTTCCAATATAATAAATTATGTTTGCTTTCATAGTTTTCTTTAGCAAAATTACTTACTTCATAATGAATAAATCCTTTTTTATTTAAAA
>CAZGBY010000068.1:0-6205 GCA_964524125.1 uncultured Clostridium sp. | reverse complement strand
TGATGATTTTATTTTTTATACAGAATAAAACTTAATATAATAAATCTTAATACTTAGTTGGTATTAGGATTTTTTTATGGAAAAATTTTTTAATGTTAAGGTAACCTCGAACTTTTATTCTTATTGTATCAAAAATATCATAGGTTATAGCAAAATTATGCAACCTTTTAACGATTACCTAACAATTTAACGATTACCTAACAATTTAACGATTACTCTAACAATTTAACGATTACTCTTTTTTAAACATATTACAATAATAACATTATTTTTTCAAAATAGGGCAACCACTTTTTTTATTTACTAGTCTTTTAAATTAAAATTAAAAGTGATATAATTATTTAAAGGTGATAAAATGGCTAAAATAGAAATTTCAACAATAAGACAATTTGCTGCAAGTTTAGTAGAACTAAACGAAGGACATTTACTTTATCAAAATAAAAAATATGAGGATTTTAATTTTGAAATAAATAAAATACCAACTCTATCGTTTAAAGCTTCAGCTTTTTTTGATGGTAAAAAAGTTTCTTTAGTTTATAGCAATGAAGCTAAAGGGGATTGTGCATGTAATCTAAAAGGTTTATGTCGACATGAGGTTTGTTTATTCTTTATTTTAAGAGATAAAATGAATGAAACTTTTAAAGATAAACAAAGTGAACTTGAATTTTTTAATAATGCTCGTCAAGATGAGTTTATGCAAGAATTAATGGAAATTAATATATCAAGAAGTGTTGAAGAATACTATATTTATCCTATTATTTCTATTCTTGGTAAGAAAATATTATTATCATTTGAATTTGAAACTAAAACAAATAATATTCGTATTAATAATATTTTAGATTTTCTAGATGTGATAGAAGATAAAAAAGAATATGAAATAAATAAAATAATCTATCAATTGGATTATAAATATTTTTCTGCAACTAGTCAGAAACTTCTAGATTTATGCTATTTAAATCGTCATGCGATGAAATGCGAATTGAATTATACTGAGATAAATAATGAATTTATGACTTTTATTTACTCTATTTATAAAGAAGAAATTTATTATTCATATAATTCATATATGAAGAAGATTAAATTTAAAGAAGAATTTCCACCTATTAAAATAATAGTAGATGAAAAAAAGTTGAGCTTAAATAATCTAAATTGCCAAATTATAATGACTCACTCTAAAACATTTGTATTTATGTCCGATTATTGTTATGTAATTTCCGGATATGATAAAATATATGCCAAGTTATTAAATACATTAATAGATGAAAAAACATTAGATTTAAATGATAATAATTTTGAAATATTTTTAAATAATATCTATCCTTTATATTCTAAACAAATTACATATTTAAACTATAAAGCAAGAGAAGAAATCCAAATAGATACTTATTTTGATTATGAAAAGGGTAAAATGAAAATTAAATATGAAGGTGATTTTAAAGATGATACTTTCTATTTAAAAAAGAAAAACTATAAAATTTTAATTAAAACTTTAGGATTTACTAAAGCCAATGATTATAAAATTAATGATTTTGATATGATATGTGATATTATTAATAATAAATTAGATTTATTTAAATCATTTGGTAATGTTTATTTATCACAATCTATTACTAATTTAAAGTTTGTCAAAATGTCTAGTCAAAAACTTAATTTTAAAATGAAAGATTCAATAATATCATTATCATTAGATGGTATGAAATTTTCACCAAGAGAACTTCAAAATATTTTAATTGCATATAAAAATAATAAGCATTATGTTGAACTTGAAGATGGTTCAATAGTGGATGTTGATCCTGAAACTGCTAAATTATTTACAAGTTTAAAAGAAGAACTTGGAATTGATGAAATAAAAGAAGAAATTAAAGTCCCTCTATACCAAGCGTATTTTATATCATCACGTTATAAAGATATAATTGAAACTAATGATATTTTAGATTCATTTTCAAATGATTTAATTAATTATAAAGATTATAATATAGATACTAATAGTGATATTTTAAATATTTTAAGAGATTATCAACATGATGGATTTAAGTGGTTATATGTACTTGCAAGTTATAACTTAGGAGGTATACTTGCAGATGATATGGGTCTTGGTAAAACTTTAGAAATTATTAGTTTAATCGATTCTTTACCAAAAGACAGGCCATATTTAATATGTGCACCAACTAGTTTAATATTTAACTGGCAAATGGAATTTGAAAAGTTTGCACCGCATCTTCCTATTTGTGTTATTTATGGGATAAATAGAAATAAAGATGTTATTTTAGATGCTTATAACAATAATAAAATATTAATTACTTCATATGAATCATTAAGAATGGATATAGAAAAATATGAAGATTTAGAATTTAGATGTATGATTATTGATGAAGCACAATATATTAAAAACCCTGATGCTTTAAAAACGATTGCAGTTAAAAAGATAAAAGCTGATTGTAAATTTGCACTTACTGGTACACCTATTGAAAATTCACTTTTAGATTTATGGAGTATTTTCGATTTTGCACTTCCTGGATATTTAAAGAGTAAAAATGAATTTATTAAACAATATGAAAACTTTACAAATCCAGTTTTACTTGCAGAACTTAACAAAAAAACATCTCCATTTATCTTAAGAAGATTAAAAGGGGATGTACTTGATTTAGAAGATAAGATAGAAAATTACGCATTTAGTTTTATGTCAGATGAAGAAAGAAAATTATATGATGCGTATTTACTTAAAGCAAGAGAAGAAATATCATCTGGTGAATATAAAATTACTCATGTCTTAAGTCTACTTACAAGATTAAGAGAACTTGCATGTGAACCAAGACTATTTTTAGATGATGTTAAAGTACCGAATTCTAAAATGGATTTGTTAATGGAGACTGTTAAGGAAAAGTCTGATACAGGACATAAGATGTTAATATTTTCTCAATTTACATCTATCTTCCCCTTTATGCAAGAAAGACTTGATATGCTTGGAATTAAATATTTAATACTTACTGGTAAAACTCAACCAGAAGAAAGAATGAAATTGGTTCAAGAATATAACTCAAATCCAGATATAAAAGTATTTTTAATATCACTTAAAGCTGGAGGTACTGGTTTAAATTTAACATCTGCTGATACTGTTATTCATTATGATCCTTGGTGGAATTTAGCTGCGATGAATCAAGCAACCGATCGTGCTCATAGACTTGGTCAAAAAAATATTGTTCATGTTATAAAAATGATTAATAAAAATACAATCGAAGATAAGATTGTAGAGCTTCAAAACAAAAAGAAATATTTAACAGAAGAAGTAATTAATGATGAAGATATTATGCACCATTTAACTAAAGATGATATTAAGGAGTTGTTTAAATAATGAAATATTTAATAATTTCAGATATACATGGAAGTTTTAAATATTTAAATTCGGCATTTAAAGCATTTTCATATTTTAAATGTGACAAAATTTTAATTCTAGGTGATATTTTATATCACGGACCCAGAAATGATTTACCACTTGAATATAATCCGAAAGAGTGTATTAAACTTTTAAATAATAATGCAAATATAATTGAAGCAGTTTGTGGAAATTGTGATGCTGAAGTAGATCAAATGGTACTTGATTTTAAAATTGATAAACCTCATTTTACAAATGTTAATGGTCTTGATGTTTATCTTACACATGGTCATCATTTAGATGAAATAACTAGCTGTGCTAAGATAATATTATATGGACATACCCATATAAGTATGATTAAAGAAGAAGATAATAAAGTATTTATCAATCCCGGAAGTATTTCTATACCTAAAGGAGATTTAATTAATTCTTTTGCGATAATTGATGATAATAATATCTTAAAAATATATGATTTTTCATATAATATTAAAGATGAAATAAAACTATAAAAAAATAACCAGTTTAATAGGCTGGTTATTTTTATGTTATTCTTTAAATAATCTTAATTCATTTCCTTGACAATCAAGTACATAATTTATACTAGGTGAAATATTAGATTTAATAATTTGCGTAGCTAAATAAGTTTCTATATATTTTTGTATAAATCTTTTTATAGGTCTTGCACCATATGTAACGTCATATGAATTATCAATGATATATTTTTTTAAATCATCGGTGTATGAAATATGAATATCTTGTTCAAGTAATCTTAAATCAAGTTCATGTAACATCCTATTTACTATTTTTACTTGGGTTTCTTTATTTAAAGGATTAAATACAATTATTTCATCAATCCTATTTAAGAATTCTGGCTTGAAGTAATTTTTTATGATATTTATTACGCCTGATTTATTATTTGGATTTTCAAGTAATAACTCGGCACCTAGATTAGAAGTCATAATAATGATTGTGTTTTTAAAATCAACTACTTTTCCTTGACCATCAGTAAGTCTTCCATCATCAAGGATTTGTAGCAAGATATTAAAGATATCTTTATGAGCTTTTTCTATTTCATCAAAAAGTATAATAGAATAAGGGTTTCTTCTTATAGCTTCAGTAAGTTGACCACCTTCATCATAACCTACATATCCAGGAGGTGCACCTATAAGTCTAGCAACGGTATGTGATTCTTGATATTCAGACATATCAATTCTTACAATATGTGTTTCACTATCGAATAATTCATAAGCTAAACTTTTTGCAAGTTCGGTTTTACCAACACCAGTAGGACCTAAGAACATAAATGAACCAATAGGTCTATTTTCGTCTTTTATACCTGCTCTTTGTCTTATAATAGAATCAGAAATTAGGGTGATAGCTTCATCTTGCCCAATTACTCTTTGTTTTAAATTGTCATTTAGTTTTAAAACCTTTTCACGTTCGCCTTGCATTAATTTAGTCATTGGAATATTAGTCCATTTAGACACAACGGTAGCTATATCTTCATCAGATACGGTTTCAGATAATAATTTATTATCTTTATTTTGATTTTCAAAGTTTCTTATTTCATCTTCTAAAGCTGGAATTTCTTGATATTGTAAACGTGAAGCTTTTTCAAAATTACCTTGATTATACGCGTTTTCAAGTTCAAAACGTTTTTTATCAAGTTCTGATTTTTTATTTTTAAGATTTAAAATTTCATCTTTTTCATGTAACCATTTTTCTTTTAAAGTGTTATCTTTACCTGTTAAGTCTTTAAGTTCATCTTCAAGTTCTTTAGCATGTTGTAAAGAAGAAGAATCTTTTTCTTTTTTAATGGCCATAAGCTCGATTTTAATTTGGTTAATTCTACGCTCTATATTATCAAGCTCAACTGGCATAGAATCAAGTTGAAGTCTTACTGATGCACAAGCTTCATCAATTAAATCAATTGCTTTGTCTGGTAAAAACCTATCTGTAATATATCTATTTGACATTACGCATGCGGCGATAACTGCATTATCTTTAATGTGAACACCATGATGAACTTCAAAACGTTCTTTTAATCCTCTAAGTATTGATATAGTATCATCTATAGTTGGCTCAGAAACAAGTATTTTTTGAAATCTTCTTTCTAGTGCTTGGTCTTTTTCAATATATTTATGGTATTCATTTAAAGTAGTAGCACCTATACAATGAAGTTCTCCACGAGCCAACATTGGTTTTAAGATGTTGCCTGCATCCATAGCTCCGTCTACTTTACCAGCCCCAACTATTAGATGGATTTCATCGATAAATAGAATAATATTACCATCAGATTCTTTTATTTTTTGAAGTACAGCTTTTAATCTTTCTTCAAATTCACCACGGAATTTGGCACCTGCTACAAGTGAAGCCATATCTAGTTCAAATATAGTTTTATCTTTAAGTGAATCAGGAATATCACCAGATACGATTCTACGTGCTAGACCTTCAATAATTGCAGTCTTACCAACACCTGGTTCACCTATTAAAACAGGATTGTTTTTAGTTTTTCTTGAAAGAATTTTAATAATACGTCTAATTTCTTCATCACGACCGATGACTGGATCGATTTTACCTTCTTTGGCTAGTTTAACTACATTACGACCATATTTTTCAAGTACGTTTTCGTTTTGTTCTTGATATTCATTTTGCATAATTAATCATCCTTTCTTTTGTTTTGGCACTTGACTATATAGAATGCCAAACTACATTTATAGTATACCACTTATTTTGGCACTGTCAAGTGTTGAATGCCAAAATTGATATTTTTTCTGAAAACCTCAGTTGTAAAATTAAAGTGGAATTATAGCAAAGGGGATTTTAAGGGGG
>CAZGBY010000067.1:0-6302 GCA_964524125.1 uncultured Clostridium sp. | reverse complement strand
TTGGAGTTTATTTAACTCTTGGAATGAGTAAAAGAAAAATATCTATGATACTATTCTTTGAAACTTTATTTATAGGTCTTATTTCACTTGTTGTAGGACTTGGTATTGGTATTGTTCTATCACAGGGTATGAGTTTAGTAGTTGCTAATATGTTTGAGGCAGAACTTACTAAATTTACATTTGTATTTTCAAAAAGTGCATTTATTAAAACAATAATATGCTTTGGGATAATGTATTTAATTGTAATGATATTTAATACAGTAATTGTTAGTAAATGCAAATTAATTGATTTATTAAATGGGAGGAAGTTGACAGAAAAAGTTAAACTAAAAAATCCAATAATATGTATTTTAGTGTTTATTATATCTACCATCATTTTAGGAATTGCTTATTACAGAGTAACTGCAGGTTTATATGAACTTAAAACTATGACAGATATTTTAATAATTATTGCTATGGGTAGTATTTCAACATTCTTTATATTTTGGTCTATATCAGGACTTGTATTAAGGATAGTAAAATCAAAAAAGAACTTTTATTATAAAGGATTAAATAGTTTTACTTTAAGACAATTTTCAAGCAAGATTAATACAACTGTATTTTCAACAACTATAATATGCTTAATGTTATTTATAACAATTTGTATGTTATCAGCTTGTTTAACGGTTAAAAATTCATTAAATAAAAATATTAATAAACTATCTCCTGTTGATGCAGTTTATAGTGCTTATATGAATATGGAAAATAATTATGATTACTATATTGATATTGGTTATAGTGATAATCAAATTAAAAATTCTAAATTTTCGGTAGTAGAAAGATTTAATATATATGATTACGATATACTTGCTGATTTCAAAGAATATTTAGAAATAAATACATATAGAACTGGTGATTTAAGAATTACTGATACATTGGGTGATATAGAAGTAATTTTACCTAATAATAATAAAGAAACTATTATGAAAATTAGTGATTATAATAAGGTTGCTAAAATGTATGGATTAGAAGAATATTCATTAAATAATGATGAATATATAGTTCTTGCTAATTATAAACAAATGGTTGATATAAGAAATTATGCTCTTAATAATAACCAAGAAATAAGTTTATTTGGACATACATTAAAACCTAAATATAGTTCTTGCCAAGATGGATTTTTAGATATTTCATCTAATCGTAGTAATTTAGGAATAATACTTGTAGATGATAGTGTTATTGATGAAGATTACTTATATCAAAATTATTTAATAGGAAATTATAAAACTAAAGATAAAAAAGAGATAAAAGCATTAGAAGATAATATGACTTCTCTTTATCAAGATGTTAAGGTAAAAGATTATTTACTACCAGACATAAGTACTAAACAATCTATTAAAGAATCAACAAATGGCTTATCTGCTATGGTAACTTTTATTGGATTATATTTAGGAATTATTTTCTTAATAAGTTCGACTGCAATACTTGCTTTAAAAGAATTATCAGAGTCTAGTGATAATAAAGAAAGATTTAAAATGTTAAGAAGAATTGGTACTGATGAAGTAATGATTAATAAAGCATTATTTAAGCAAATCGCTATATTCTTTATGTTGCCAATGCTACTTGCAATAATTCATTCAATATTTGGTATAACATTTGCTATTAAAATATTAGAGGTATTTGGCACCGAAGGTTTGTTAGAATCAATTATTATGACAGCTATATTTATTGTATTAATTTATGGTGGATATTTCTTAATTACTTATTATTGTAGTAAGAATATTATTAAGGAAAATAGATAATGCAACTAGAAAGTAATAAAGAATTAACATAACTGTTAGTTCTTTAATAGTTTATGAGTTATTTAACAACATTTTATAAAGCATTTCTATTTTTCCCAGTAGTAGCATTATTTATTACCATACCATTTATATTAATGCAATATCATAAGTACGGATCAATTAATAAATTAAGAGTTTTGATTATATATTCATTTATTTTGTATATGATAACAATATTCTTTTTGGTAATTTTACCACTTCCTAGTTTTGAAGATGTAATAAATTTAACTACTCCAAAAATGCAGTTAATACCATTTAGATTTATTATTGATTTTGTAAAAGAAACGCCTTTAATATTATCAAAGCCAAGTACATATATAAAAGCACTATGTGATTCTAGTTTTTATACAATTATATTTAACTTATTTATGTTTATACCTTTTGGTATGTATTTAAAATATTATTTTAAAAAAGATTTAAAAGGTGTAATTAAATATAGTTTTCTCTTGTCGTTATTCTTTGAATTAACACAATTGTCAGGATTATATTTTATATATCCAAGACCTTATAGACTATTTGATGTTGATGATTTAATAATTAATACTTTGGGAGGAGTAATTGGTTATTATATAATGGGATTAATTAAGTTCTTACCAACAAGAGAAGATATAGATAGAAAAACTTTTGAAGATTCCAAACAAGTATCAGGCTTAAGAAGAATAACAATGTTTTGTTTAGATTTAGTTATTTTTATTACAGTAGAATTATTTATATATATTTTTATTAGTAGTAAAGTTTATATAAAATATATAATATTTGTTATTTATTATGTAATAGTTCCTTACTTTTGGAATGGTAAAACAATAGGTAGTAATTTTTTAAATATAAGGTTATCATTTACTAATAAGAAGTTATTGAGATTACTAATAAATATAGTTATGCAATTCTTATATTATTTAGTAATACCTTTTATAAGTATTTATTATTCATTTTATTTGATTAGTAGATATGAATTAAATGTAAAATTAGAAATTATACTTATGTTAGTTATACTTTTAGTATTTGGATTATATTATTTAATAAATTTAATAATTTTATTGAAAAATAAAAAGATGTTTTATGATAAAATTTCAAAAGTAGAGTTTGTTAGTACGATAAAAAACAAAAGATTAGCAGATGATTAATAAAAATCTGCTTTTTTGTAGTATAATATAACTGAAAGAGAAATAGTAATTTATTGATATGGAGGATTGATTATGAAAAAAACGATATTAACTATTTTATTATGTGGTACTATGATTTTATGGCTTACAGGTTGTAGAAAGGCAGATAATAAATTGGGTGGCGATACACCACTGACAAATAACTCTGAAAAAACATTTACTATTACAACAGGAAATAAGAGTTGTGTTCCCGTACAACTAACTTTATATGATGATGGAAATTATGAATTATTTACTGCTTATGAATCATGTAGACCAGGACAAGTTTGTACTTCAATGTTGAAATACACAAAATCACAAAAAGGTAAGTATAATTATAATATTATGAAAATATTAGATGATGATAGTATAGAAATAGATAAAACACACTCAATGGATAATTTACCAGAATATGAAATATATTTGGGAAATTATTATGTTGAAAACGGGTACGGATATTACTATACGGTAGAAAAAGGAAAAGTAAATAAATTCCTTGATGAACTTTTAAAAAGCATAAATGTAGATTTAAAAGTTTGTGCTGAACCTGAATATTTTGATTAGCAAATTACAATTTATCGATTAGATCAACTTAAATGTTGGTCTTTTATTATGAATATAAAAAAATAAAAGTATGCAATTTAACTTTTATTTTGATATTCACTTATTATTATTTCGCTTATTTCTTCTGGACTTTTTTTAAACCTGTTATTTAACCATTTTTTATTACAGCATTTAAACCACTTCTAAAAAAGTCCATGTGATAGTCTATATGTTTTTAATTAATAATAATTGCTCTTTAATTATTTCAAGTAATTCTTCTAAAGTTTCTTTTTTACCTTCGTTAATCCAAGTCGTTAATATACTAATTGTTAAACCTGTTCTTATTGCTATAAAATATTTACTGTGTTTATTATTTATATTTTCTAATTCACCATATTTTTCTTTTAAAAGTTCAGCATTTTTAAAATGACTTGAATAAATAATATCTTGTCTGTTAATTTTAGTTAATAATTCTAATATTTCACTATTATTAACCCAATAATTAAAATAGTGTTCTGCTAAATGAAGTTCATTTATATTTTTATTAAATTCATAATAGTTTAATGCTTCATAAAAACATTTATCACATTTCCAATATAAAATGTCTGAAATATTATCAAAACTTCTATAAAAAGTAGTTCTAGCAATTCCTGTTGTTTTATATAAATCACTAATTGTTATATTATCAAAACTTTTATTTTCTAAACATTTAAGTAGTCCATTCCATATAAGTTCAGCTGATTCTTTTGATCTTTTGTCATTACTAATATGATACATAGTATCCTCCTTTTTCGCTACAATATTAATAGTAGATGTAGCACTTGTTTCGCTACTATTGTAGCACAAATAGAATTGTATTACAATGATATATAGTAAAGGTGGTTAGATATGAAAAAAACAATAATGATAGATAAAAATGGAAAAAAATTAGAAATTCCTGTTAGAAATGCACTAGATGTAAATGATAAATGTGCTAGATATACTGGATTTAAACCTGAAAAAATCTTGTTAAAGAAAGGTAGTATTAGACTAAAAAAATATATGCCTTTACCTTGTGATATTCTTTTAGAAAGAGATGTTGCTATTACACTTCGTGATGGTATAACAATTTATACAGATATTTTTAGACCTAATGATAATTTAAAGCATCCAGCTATTATGGCAATGAGTCCTTATGGAAAAGAAATAGGAAGTCAATGGCTTGATGATACTCCAAATCATGCAGGTGTACCAATTAAAGCAACATCAGGACTTCAAAAATTTGAAGGACCAGACCCTGCTTATTGGGTAAATCAAGGCTATGCAATTATTAATCCTGATGTTAGAGGGTCTTATAATTCAGAAGGAATAATTCAATTTTTTGGAAGTGATTATGGTAGAGATGGTAAAGATATAATTGAATGGGTAGCAAAACAAGATTGGTGTAATGGGAATGTTGGAATGTCTGGTAATTCTTGGCTTGCTATATCACAATGGTTTGTTGCAGCTGAAAAGCCAGAACACTTAAAAGCAATCGCACCTTGGGAAGGATTAAGTGATTGTTATCGTGAAATAGCAACTCGTGGTGGAGTAATGATGCCTGAATTTATAAAAATGTTATCAGATTCATTTGCATCAACTAAAGATGGTGGAATTGAAGATTGTATTACGCAAATGAATAATTATCCTACAATGAATGATTATTGGAAAGATAAAGAAGCAAGTTTGGAAAATATTGATGTACCTGCTTATGTAGTTGCAAGTTATACGAATCCTATTCATGTTTACGGAACTCTTGAAGGGTACAGAAGGATTTCGTCAAAAGATAAATGGTTAAGAATACATAATACAGGAGAATGGGATGACTATTATAATAAAGAACATACTGAAGATTTAAGAAAATTTTTTGATTATTTTCTTAAGAATGAAAAAAATGATTGGATGGATACTCCAAAGGTAAGAATGTCTGTTTTAAATCCAGGTGGAAAAGATATAGTTGATAGAGTTGAAGAAGAATATCCACTTAAAAGAACAGAATATAAAAAGTTATATTTAGATGCTAAAACTAAAAAAATGAATACAAATGATAATCAAGAAAAAAGTCATCTTATTTATAATACTGATAAAAAGGAAAAGGTAGTATTCAATTATAAAATTTTAAAAGATACAGAAATAAGTGGATATATTAAATTAAGATTATGGGTTCAGGCATTAGACAATGATGATATGGATCTGTTTGTTAAGATGGAAAAAAGAAATAAATTTGGATTAAAATATAAATATAGTATTGGACCAGGTTGTGATGCTTCATCAACTGGGTATATGAGAGTATCTTTAAGAGAATTAGACAAAGAGAAAAGTACAGAAGAAAATCCAAGACAAGCAATGGAAAATATTCAAAAATTAAATAATAATGAAATTGTTCCAGTAGATATTTTATTATGGCCGACAGGATTATTATTTAAAAAAGGAGATATTTTAAGACTTACAATTACAGGTTATAAAACTAAAAAACTATGGACTGGACCATTTAAACTAAAAATGGCTGAAATATCTTTACCAAAAGAAGGATTTACTTATATGCCAAATGAAACGGTAGAAATGTATAAAATTGGTGGTGGCGAAATGTTAGGTGGATCAAAAATAGAAAATATTGATATGCCTAAGGATGTTAATAAAGGAAGACACGCAATATATACAGGTGGAAAATATGATAGTTATTTATATGTTCCAACAATACCAGAAAAAGAGAAACAATTAGTAAAACACTTAAAAAAATAGTTAGGAGAAAAGTTAGATTATGGAAAAATTAATAAAT
>CAZGBY010000066.1:0-6475 GCA_964524125.1 uncultured Clostridium sp. | reverse complement strand
ACAATTTTGATTTGTAAAGCCCACCAAAAATTGCCAAAAATTGAGTTTTCGAAAATTTAAAAACTAACGCTCTTTAATTTACTTAGATTTTAATATATTTGCTAAAATTTCAATGAAAATTGGCAAAAAACGTGAATAAAAAAATTTTTATTTTTTTTGAATTTATAGTAAAAAAATAAGAAATTAAAACAACCGCGGTTAATTTCTTATTTTTACTAATAACTAAATATTTCTTAATTTTCTTCCTCAGATGCAGATAATAATCTCTTTTGATTTTCATTAATTAATTCTTGAATAACTAAATCAAGTTTACCATCAATAATCGCATCTAATCGATTAATAGAAAAACCAATTCTATGATCAGTTACTCTATTTTGTGGATAATTATATGTTCTAATCTTTTCAGAACGTTCACCATGACCAATTAATGATTGACGAGTTGCACCTGTTTTTTCAGCTTCAGCTTCAACCATTCTTTCATAGATTCTAGTACGAAGCAATTCCATCGCAGTAGCTTTATTTTCATGTTGAGAACGATGAATTTGACAAGCTACATATTCACCCGTTGGTATATAAGTTACACGTACAGCAGAATATGTAGTATTAACTCCTTGACCACCAGGTCCTGAAGAACAGAAAGTATCAATTCTAATATCCTTATCTTCAAGTTTAAAGTCAATTTCTTGAGCTTCAGGCATTACAAGTACAGTCGCAATTGATGTTTGAATACGTCCATTTGCTTCTGTTACAGGAATTCTTTGAACTCGATGACCACCAGATTCATATTTAAGTGTTGAATATACAGCCTCACCTGATACTTTGAATGAAATTTGAGAGTATCCACCCATATCAGATGGCATAGAATCATAAATAGTAATCTTCCAACCCTTTGATTCTGCATATTTAGAATACATCCTAAATAAATCGCCTGCAAAGATATTAGCTTCATCACCACCAACTGCACCTCTAATTTCCATAATAACGTCTTTTTCATCATTAGGATCTTTAGGAAGTAATAAAACCTTTATTTCTTCTTCTAATTGTTCAATTCTTGTATATGCGTCATCTAGTTCCATTTGAGCCATTTGAACCATTTCAGAATCAGGTTCTTTAGTCATTTCTTTAAGAAGTGGAATATTTTCTTCTAAGTTTTTATATTCATGATATAAAGTTACAACTTTTTCAAGTTGTCGTTGTTCTTTTGATAATTCCATTAATTTTTTTACATCAGATACTACATCTGGATCTGATAATAATTGATTTACTTCTTCATATCTTTTATCCATTAAATCTAAACGATCACGTACCATTTTATTCCTCCTTTTGTACTTCAGTAAATTTAGAATGTGGCCCTTGGAATATAAAATCAAGGTCAATTCCTGCAGACCCAGAACGGTTTTTTGCAATATTTAGTATTGCACTTTCTGAAGGTTTTCTTTCTTCTTGTTTTTGCGGTGTATAATATTCTTCCCTATATAGGAACATTACAATATCAGCATCTTGTTCGATTGAACCTGAATCTCTTAAGTCTGCCATAATAGGTTTTTTATCTTCACGTTTTTCTACTTCACGTGATAATTGTGCAAGGGCTACAACAGGTATTTGTAATTCACGACCCATCATTTTTAATCCTCTTGAAATTTTAGAAACTTCTTCTTGTCTAGATTTTCCGCCACTTCCAGAGCCATCAATTAATTGTAAATAATCAATTACAACTAAATCAAGGCCAGTTGATGCTTTTAGTTTTCTACATTTTGTTCTAATATCTTCTAATGTAATCAAAGATGAGTCATCAAAATATAAATTAAGATTGTTAAGTTTTTCACAAGACGCTTGATATTTTCTCGATTCATCACCAGAAAGTTGACCTGTTTTAATATTTCCTAAATGAATTAATCCATCAGCCGCTATCATACGTTCCACTAATTGATCCATGCCCATTTCTAGGGAAAAGCATGCAACTACAGCTTTACCTGATTTGTTACACATAGCTGTATTTACTGCTATATTCATAGCTAATGCTGATTTACCCATTGCAGGACGAGCAGCAAGTATTATCAATTGTTCAGGTTGAAAACCAAGAGTAGCTTTATCAAGATTAGAAAATCCAGTAGATAAACCTGTAATACCTTGAGTTCTGTTTAGGTTTCTAGTCATTTTTTCTTTAACCATTTGTGTTACTTCTGTAATTGAAACAAAGTTAGAAGTTTTACGTCTTTTAGATAAATCAAAAATAACTTCCTCTACCTTAGTTAGATATTCATTAGCAGGAACTTCATTATCATACCCTTTTTGAGATAAGTCTGTCAATGCGTTGATTGTAAATCTTTTAAGTGCCGCTTCTCTAACTAAATCTACATAAGTTTGAATATTCTTAGTAGTATAATTATAAGATATTAACGTATTTAAATAATCCATACCGCCAACTTCTTGAAGTTGACCCTTACTTTCTAAAGTAGTAATAACAGATGTAATATCAATATTTTTTCCATCCTTATATAAAACCTTGATAGAATTATAAATTATTCTATTTTTATTATCATAAAAATCATCAACATTTAATTGATCGATAATTTCAACAATTAAAGATTCATCAATAAACAAAGAGCCAAGTACTGCAATCTCCGCTTCTGTATTATGTGGTGTTATAAATTCCATAAAGCACCTCTTACTTTTCTAATACATTTATTTCAATTGATGCTTGAACATTCTTGCCTAAATCAACATTTGCAGTGAAAATACCAACAGAGTTAATTTCAGATGGTATTGATATTTTTCTTTTATCAATAATTATTCCAGTTTGAGCTTGAAACTCATCTGCTATTCTTTTATTAGTAATATGTGAATAAAGTTTTCCATCTTGACCAAATTGTAAGAAAATATTAATAGATTTTTGTTCGATTTCAGATTTTAACTTAAGTAATAATTGATGATGATTTTGTGCATCAATTTCATCTTGAGCCATCTTTTCTTCTACTTGTTTAATATTTTCATCACTAGCTTGAATAGCTAATTTATTAGTAATTAAATAATTACCATATCCATTCGCTACTTCAATAATTTCATTTTTCTTTCCTTTACCTTTTACATCTTGTGTTAAAATTACTCTCATTTTCTCTTCACCTTCATTTTCATTATCTCTTTTTAATATTTCTTTTAAAGTATTTACAACATCAAAAATTGTAGAATCATTAATTTTAGTAGCGGCTGCACTTAAATGACCTCCACCACCCATTTCTTCCATTACAAGTTGTACATTTATTTTTTCATAGCTTCTTGCTGAAACTCCTATACTATCATCTTCAAATTTAGCAATAGTAAAAGACGCTTCTACACCTTCTATATTAAGTAATTTGTCAGAAACCTGTGCAATAAAAGATCTATCAGTAATTATTTTATTTTCGGGTATAATACTTATTGCATATTTATTTAAATAAAGTTCAGCTGCTGATACAGATGTTGCAATATCCTTTTCAATTTCAAAAGATGATCTTGTAAGTTGTCTGACTCTAATCATATCAGCACCGAGTGATTTTAAAGTTGAAGCAGCTTCAAATGTTCTACCAGTTGCACGGAAAGTAAAATTATTTGTATCAATTACCAATCCGGCCAACATACAATCTGCTTCAATAGGTTCAAGCTTAATACCTTTATTGTAAAACATTAACATTTCACTTACTAATTCTACAGTAGATGAAGCATATGGTTCTACATATGACATTACTGGTTCGGTAAATGATATTTCACCACGTCTATGATGGTCAATTACAATTAAATGTTTAAATTTATCAAGTAATTCTTGATACATCATAATTTCAGGAGCTTGTGTATCACAAATAATTAATAATGAATTACTTTTTATATCTACTTTATCAATTGGAATAATTCTTTCAAAAACATCAGGAGATTGACTTTCTAATGTTTCATATAGTTTAACAAGGTTTTGATCAGCCTTATTAATATCAAATACAATATGTGCATCTTTAGCTGATGACATAGCCATTCTAAGTACACAAATCATTGCACCTAAACAATCTGCATCTGCACCTATATGACCTGTAATATAAACATTAGTAGAACTTTCAATATTATCTTTTAATTCTTGAGTTCTTACACGCGCTATTACAAGATTATTTTTCTCAAGTGCATCTTTTGTACCACCAAAGTATTTAATCTTTTCATTTTGAATATTAACAACCGCTTGGTCACCACCACGTTTTTCAGCAAGTTCTACAGCAGATTGAGCTAAGCTTCCTAATTCATGCGGTTCAACGTCATAACAAGCAACCCCAATAGAAACACTTACTCTAATATGATTCTTTTGAGCTATTTCTCTTGTATTAGTTAAAATTTCAAACTTATTTTCAACCATACGAAGTAACGATTCTTTATCCAATATCATTACAAGTCTATCATCATCATAGCTTTGTAAATATGCACCATAATCATCTACATAATCAGATATTTCACCCAAGAATTGTCCTCTTATAGTAGATTTATCTTGCATATCATATTCTTTTAAAGATTCTTCTAAGTTGTCAAGCAAAATTATACCAATAGCAGTAATTCTATTATCATATCTTTTTTGTAGTTTTTCTCTTTGTGTAACTTCAAAAAAGTATAAAACTTCTTCTTCCTTATAATTTAAAATCTCATAAAATTTATCATCATGTTCTATAATAAATTCTCTTTCATTTGAATCGAGTTTCTTTTCTATATTAGGAATTAAATCTTTTAAATTTGTATCTAACAATCTCCCCTTATAAATACCTTTCAAATAATTATTAGTCCATTTAATAATCATATCTTTATACACTAAAATACCAACAGGAAGATTATCTACTGCTTCATCACCAGCTTGATTTACATGGAAAGATAATTTATTCCATAGTTCTAATCTTTCTTCCAAATCCGAAATCTTTATCTTTTGTAAAGATACAAAATATGCCATTATAAATACTACGCAAACAATTAATAATGATATTGCAAATATCAATATAAACACACTATTAAAAGAAATAAAATATAATAAAAATAATATTATTGATAATATAAACGATATACCACTTATAATAATCTTTCTCATACAAGGACACCTCCGTCCAATATACATTATTATATCATAAATTAAAATATAAGTATTTAATAATTGTTAAAAAAATCAATTAATATCAAAAAAAGACTCCAAAATACTGGAGTCAATTAATTACTAGTCTTTAACGAATGGTAATAAAGCCATATGACGAGCACGTTTGATAGCAATTGCTAACTTTCTTTGATATTTAGCAGATGTACCAGTTACACGACGAGGTAAAATCTTTCCTCTATCAGTAACGAACTTTCTTAATAAATCTACATCTTTAAAATCAATATGTTCGATATGATTTTGTGTAAAGTAACATACCTTACGACGACGGAAACCGCCACGATTTTGTTGTTGCATAAAAGTTCCTCCTTTTAAAATGGAAGGTCTTCATCAGTTACGTTTAAATCAAGCATTTGTTCAGATGCATTATTTCCTACACTTTGATAAGCTGGTCGAGGTTGAGATGCTTGAGAATATCCTTGATTTGAAAAGCCTTGATTTGAAAAACCTTGATTATTTTGTTGATAACTTCCAGAAGCTTGAGCTTGTTGATAACTTCCAGGAGCTTGATTAGGATCACGAGGTTGTAAATTTTGAACTGATTCTGCTACTACTTCAGTAACATATCTAGTTTGACCTTGTTGATCTTGATATGTTCTGGTTTGTATGTGTCCTTCTACAGACATCATATAACCTTTTTTAATATATCTAGATATAAATTCTGCAGTTTGTCTCCAAGCCACACAATTAATGAAGTCAGCTCCTCTTTCACCATTTTGTGAAACATATTGTCTATCACAAGCAATAGTAAAAGATACAGTTCCAACTCCACTTTGTAAAAATCTTAATTCTGGGTCTTTAGTTATACGACCGACTAAAATAACTTTATTAATCATCTAGATACCTCTTTTCTAAATTTAATTAAGCTACATAATTAACTACGATATGACGTAATACTTTTTCATCATATCCAGCGATACGATTGAACTCATTTAAAGCTGTATTATTAGCTTCAACTAAAGCCCAAACATAGTAACCCTTACGATTTTTTTCAATTTCGTAAGCCATTTCTTTTAAACCCATTTCCTTAAGTTCTAAAACCTTAGAACCATTGTTTGTAAAAATTGCATTGATAGATCCAATTTCTTTTGCGATTGCATCTTGATCTAAAGATGGGTTTAAAATATACATTACTTCGTACTTTTTCATCTTATTACACCTCCTATGGTCATTTGGTCTATTTTCTACAATAGACAGGGGCATTTTTCAATGCTAACTAATCATATCACAAATAAATAGTTTTAACAAGAGTTTTTTTCGTTTTTTTTATAGCGATGTTACAGTTCAGTCGAATTTAATATAAAATAAAAAACTTATGGAAAAACCTTA
>CAZGBY010000065.1:0-6588 GCA_964524125.1 uncultured Clostridium sp. | reverse complement strand
CATTAAATAATGTTGATTTTCCTACGTTAGGAAGACCTACGATACCTGCTGTTAAAGCCATATTTTATACCTCCTGTTGTTATAACATAATTATTATACCATTTTATAAATTAAATTTAAAGATTAAATTATTCTTGACAAAAAAATATGAATAATATAAAATTATTAACGTCAGGGGAAATTTTATATTTGCCAAAGTGAGATATAGAGATCATCTATATCTCATTTTATATAAATTCTACTTTTTTTATATAAATTCTACTTTTTCAAATTCTTCTTCAGTCAAAAGTTGCTTTAAAAGTCTTTTATCACTTTTAAAACAACGACCTACCGAAGATTCAAAATAGCTTTTATAAGCATTAATCACATTATTAGCAGCTTGTTTTGAAAGATTAAATTCTTTCATTATAATATTTTCATCGAATGGATATTTTTTTGCAACTAAATAGCAAATCGGGCAAATTAAATACCTTGCAAAATAATTAGCATAACGTTCTTCTTCATTAGAGTCATTTACATCTTGCGTTATAATGTGTTTTAATTCATGAGCTATAGAAAATATAATTCTTCCTAATGATTTAACTATGCTTAAATCATCATTATAAAAGATTGCAAACTGTCCAGGTTTATTAAAACAAAATGCATCTTTAGAAATTCTATATGCATTATTTCTATTTTCTCCATCAAGAAAAGAATATGGTATTAATTTGATATTAATTTTTTTACATAAATCAAATATATTTATTGGAACTTTAAGATCATAATCAATGTATAAATCAGTAATAATTTCTTTATATTCATTATATTTATTCATTCTTAAAACTTAAAATCAATTGAATCAATTTATTTTGTTCTTCAATTGTTAATTTTTCCCCATCTCTTGCTAAAAGCATTCTACTTTCTAAATCTTCAAAAAGTCCCTTATTATATATATTATCATTTAACAATTCATCAACAGACACGTTTAATGCTTTAGCAAAATTTACTATAACATCAATTCTTGGAGTTCTACCACTAGATAAATATCTAGAAACTGAAGCTTCTGTAATTCCACTAAGCCTTGATAACTCTTTTTGATTAATCCCTTCTCTTTCCATTATTAATTTTACTTTATCACACCACATATTTGTACTCTCCTATTTTTTATACATTAATATCTATCATTAAAATTCATCATACCAAGCAAGTTCTTCTTCTACCTCCCAAAAAGATTTTCCATCAAATATTTTAGCGCTAAAAAAATAATCTTTAGCTTCTTGTTCAGTCTCAACATAAATATCAATCGGTGTAGAATAATCTACAACATCACCATTTTCAACTAATCGTTTAGTATAAATTTCATCATAAATTACCGAACGATACTTATACACAAAAAAATGAAATTTCTTTGACACAGACTCATCCCAGTTTGCCTCACACCAATATGTATATCCCTTATAATATAATGTGGCTTCATTAAACCAACCATAATCTAGGAATTGCTCTAGATTAGCATTTATCATATAAATCAAACTCCTTTAAATATTCTTTATATTTTTCTTTAATAGAATCATCAATTAGGTTTGCTGGTTTTCTAGTTAAACCATTAAAAGTATGATAATGAACTATTGAAGTTTCCCTATTTCTATTGTTAATTACAGGCTCCGGATGATATGCAATTTCAAATATAGGATAACCTTTTTCGTCAAAAAACCTAAGTTCATGTAAAGTTATACCATCTTCTTTTAATTTTGCATAAATAGAATTTGGTGTATGAGCTAGCTCTGGTAAAGAATGATTATTACCTATTCCAACTAATATTTTAACACCTGATTCCGTCACTCTTAAAATATTATAATCTTTTGTAGTTATATAACCGAATTTTGCAAGTGCTCCTCTAGATGACATCCGTATTCAACTCTCCGTTCCAGTAAAATAGCGATGGTCTATAATATTTATCATTTCCAAATGACTCTTTATATGGAACATAACAAACATCATAGTCCATACCATAATCATATTTCCTAAACATATAACTTGTGAATTAGGAAACCTCATTCGCATTTCGTGATATACAGTTAAAAACATGGTTTTACATTCGTCATTACATACACTTAAAGTTGAAATCATTAATAATGTACCATCTTCAATGCCCGCAAAGCAAATATCATAAGTATCTTTGTCAACCCAACCAACAGTGACTGCTACATTCTTAATTCCATTTGATTGAGCCCAAACACCTATCCAACGATTTTTAAATGTAGCATTAATTAATTGAGCTTCAGTCATACCAGGATGCATTCCAAAATCAAAAGTTGAAAATGCATAATATTTAGAAATTCTTTTTAATAAACGATATGGTTGATTATAGAATCTATTTAAAACATCATCAAATTTGAAACAATGAATGATTTTCATATGTGAATTTTTATCATTGGTTGAAGTATTATTAATATTAATCAACGAAATTCCGTTTCTAACTCTTAAAATATCAATTTCAGTTTTTTTAACATACGGAATCCCGTAAATATCAAGTGGCCAACCATCAGGTATAGGACGCATTAATTTTATAAGTTCCGTTTTATTATTAATTTGCATAAAATTCCTACCTTCCTTAATAAGACCTTGGCATAATATAAAAATCGTGTCAGAGAAAATTTTATATCTGCCAAAGTCAAAATATAAATTAGTAAATAAAAGCGACGTCATTAATTTATCTACATTTATATTGTAACACAAAAATTACCATTTTGCAATTATTAATTGCATAATTTAAAATAATATATTAATTTATATGATTACTTACAACTTTATCTAATTTTTCATACCCTGCCCAACCACAAGACATAATAATTTTATTAAATTCAACTTCATCATACTTCTTACCAAGCTTATTCTTAGCACTTATATGATAGTTATGCATCTTAAGTGATCCATATCCATAAGCTGCATATGTGGTTGGCATTTCTATTAAAGTTTCAAATAATTCGGTTGCGATATCTTTATTATATCCATTTAAAGATAAGTATTCTTCAAGCTCTAAAATTGTCCATCCTTCATAGTTAATTCCAACATCTATTCTTGTATATAATAAATATGATAGTAAGAAATTATATTTAGAATAATCACAATATAGTTTTAAACCATTATCAGTAGTATTATCTTTAATATAATCATATAATTTTTCCTGTACGTAACAAGCCCAACCCTCACCATGACCAGTATTAGTTAATATTGTTGCAATATTAGAAAGACCTAATTCCTTTAAGTAACAATATTCATATAAATGTCCTGGATAACCTTCATGGGCAATTGTAGAAAGTAATTCATCAGGATCATCATTTAAATATTTACCATTTAATGTAATACTTTCAGATAATGTATTATCTAAAGGTGATTTTAAATAATAAGCTACTGTATTTGTTATATTTCCTACTGCTTCATCCATATATGAAAATGAAATTTCAGGTTCATTTTGAAGTTGTGGTACAATCGTATTAGAAAATTCTTTTAGATAAATAATAATTTCATCAGGATCCGTTAAATCATTTAAAGTCTTTTCGCCATTTAAATAAGCATAAAATGATGTTTGTTCAGAACTTGATAAAGAATAATATAATTTAATAATAATTTTATTTATCTCAGTCAAATAATCATTAAGACCATCTTCTATTTCATTAATATAATCGTCCATATTAATATTCGTATATCCTAATAAATATTCTAAATTAAATTTATACATATCTTGAGCTTTAGCACCATATTGTTGATAATATCCTTCTTCTTGACAATTTCCTTTAAGTGTAGATAAATTTGAAGATAAGGATTTAACAGCTTTAAGATAGTAATTAGTAAGTGATGAGGTGATTTCATCTTTATAAAATGTTTTCTTGACATCTTCTAAAGATGAAGCTTCTATTTTATTTTCAATAATATCATATAAATAATAATCTTCTTCTTGACTTGATATTTCATCTAAAAAAGAAATCATATTATCAAGCGTTGTATCAGATAAAGGATAACCAGATTCAATTCTATCACAAGCATATGTATAATATGATAAAAAAGAATCTTTAGTTGATTTAATATAATTATTAATATCTATTAAATCTAATTCGGAATATATTTTATATTCTTTTATCATCGAATCAAAATCAGCTACACTACCTCCATATGAATCAATATAATTCAGATCTATTAAATCATCAAAACTATTTTCTTTATTATAATATTCGCTATTTTTTTCTAAAAAGAATGCAATATAATCATATGATATTTGTTGTGTATCACTTAATTTATTATAATCATATTTATATAAATATTCTAAATAAGTATTATATAAATTATAAAGTTCTTCTTTTTCTTCTTCTGTATATAAGTGATATTCTTGATAGGTTGCGACGTAGTCTTCATCTCTTTGATATCCAAAATTTCGACTATTTATTGTATAGACATTCCAATAATATGCATTAGAGCCCAAATATTCGAGAAAAAAATCATCGCAAAATTCATTAAATTCTTCTCTTAATAAAATAGTTTCATCATCTAAAACACTAGGTGTTGTTGATGGCATTTCATCTTCTTTATTGCATGATAGTAAATATGATGTAGTAAATATAATTACTATTAAAAATAAATATCTTTTCTTCAAGGAAATCATCTCCTATAAATATTATATACCAAAATTTAAATACTAAAAGAAAAAATCCCAAAAAGGGATTTTAACTATTTAAATAAATTCTTAAATTTTTGCCAAGTAGATTCTTTTGTTTTAAGTTCAGTTTTTGACAAACGTTCAAATAAATCTCTTTGTTCATCAGTTAGATTAGTAGGAGTTTGGACTGTTAAAATAACATATTGATCTCCAATATTTCCAGTCTTAGGATCTTTTACACCTTTACCTCTTAAACGAAGTTTAGTACCAGTTTGAGTACCTTGTGGAATCTTAATTTTAACTGATTCTCTAACTGTAGGCACTTCTATTTCATCACCAAGTACTGCTTGGCAGAATGTAATAGGAATATTTATAGAAATATCTGATTTGTCTCTTACAAATACTTTATGTTTTTCTACTTTAAATGTAATATATAAATCTCCAGCAGGTGCGCCATTAGTACCAGCTTCACCTTTACCTTCAACTCTTAAAGTCATTCCATCATCAATACCAGCTGGTATCTTGATTTCAATATCTTTAGTAGTACGATATTTACCTTTACCATTACATTTATCACATTTACGTGTAATTTCTTGACCACGACCAGAACATCTAGGACATACTGATTGACTTCTTGCCATACCAAAAATAGTACGTTGTTCAACAAATACAGTACCAGAACCATGACATTTAGAACAAGTTTTTATATCAGATCTAGAATATGCACCTGTACCACCACATCGAGGACATTCTTCATCAATTGTAAGTCTAATTACTTTCTTACAACCATTTACAGCCTCATCAAAAGTGATAGTCATTTGTTTTTCTACATCAGCACCACGATTGTCTCTTGCTTGAGATGATGCTCTTCCACCACCAAAGAAACTTGAGAATATATCTTCAAATCCACCAAATCCAGAGCCACTAAATCCACCAAATCCAGATCCGCCAAATCCTTGAGTTGGATCTTCAAATCCAAATTGGTCATATCTTGATTTCTTTTGTGGATCTGATAAAACATCATACGCTTCTTGTACTTCTTTAAATTTTTCCTCAGCATTAGCTTCAGTTGAAATATCAGGATGATATTTCTTTGCTAGTTGACGATAAGCTTTTTTAATTTCATCTTCAGAAGCACTCTTAGAAACACCAAGTACATCATAGTAATCTCTTTTCGCCATAATTGCACCTCACTTTAAATAACCATTAAGGGCCTTATATAAAGGCCCTTTATATTTCTGTTTAATTTTTAATATTAGTTAACATCTGTAAAATCTGCATCAACTACATTATCATCTTTTGAAGATGAATTATCATTTGCTTGTTGAGTTTGATTTTGTTCAGCTTGTTGTTGATATACTCTTGTAGCTAAATCTTGGGCAGCTTTTTCAAGTTCACCTTTTTTAGTCTTGATAGCTTCAACATCTTCAGCATCTACAGATTTTTGAAGATCATCACATAATCCTTCAATATTAGTCTTTTCTTCATCAGTAACTCCTTGAAGTTCTCCTAAAGATTTTCTAACTTGGAAGATTAATGAATTAGCTTCATTGATTGTATCAGCTTTTTCTTTTCTTTCAGCATCTTTAGCAGCATTTTCTTCAGCTTCACGAACCATTCTTTGGATTTCAGCTTCAGAAAGTGATCCACTATTTTGAATAGTAATATGTTGTTCTTTTCCAGTTCCTAAATTCTTTGCAGATACGTTTACAATACCATTTGAGTCAATATCAAATTTAACTTCAATTTGAGGTACTCCACGTGGTGCAGCAGGAATTCCATCTAATTGGAAACGACCTAAAGTCTTGTTATCTGCAGCCATTGGACGTTCACCTTGTAATACATGAATATCTACAGCTGGTTGGTTATCTGCAGCAGTTGAGAATACTTGTGATTTAGATGTTGGAATAGTTGTATTTCTATCAATTAATTTAGTAAATACTCCGCCCATAGTT
>CAZGBY010000064.1:0-6836 GCA_964524125.1 uncultured Clostridium sp. | reverse complement strand
AAATATATATAATCATTATCTGCTAATAAATCGTTATCTTCATCTCTATATGTATATTTTTTTACAAATTTATTAAATTCATAATGTTTAGCACATTGACGAGATAAAAACCAAATTCCATAATAAGATATTTTCTTAGAATCTTCTCTACTATTCAATTTAATAGTTTTACCTAAATGTAAGTCATCTTCCATTCTTAAAGATAATGCACTATCAAACTGATTTTGCATCTCAAGACCTATATGTATTACTTTATCTTCATCATTAAAATGAACTGTTACATACAAGTCATGTCTTATAACTAAACCTCCTTCAGCTATATTTTCAGTATCTTCATAATCGATCATATCCGGTGTTATTTTTATGCCAAATAGACTAGTTAAAAATAATGCCATAACTATAACATCTTTAAAGAAATATTTAAAAAATGGATCATATGATAGTGTATAAATGTGTTTAATAATTTTACTTTCTAGTTTTGGTGAAATATGAAATTCACTCATAATTGATAACCTCTTTTCCTTTTGAATTTAATATTTTTTCTACTTCATTATTAAAATATTTATGTCTTAAAATTATTCATGTTTTTTTTACCTCCACTATAATAAATCCATTTTTTGACGTTTTTTTGAATTTTTTTTCATTTTTTGTATTTTTTTGCTAATTTTAAGTGAATTTACATAAATTAATATTAAAAATCTTATTTATATTCTTTTTGAAATGATGTAAAATGTATATAATTTAGGAGGTTTTTAAAATGGATATAAATTATATAAAACAACAAGCTCATAATATATTTAATATTGATTCCCCAACTGGATATAGTAATAATATCTGTAAATATTTAATAGATGAACTTTCATTACTAGGATATGACGCAACTATAACAAATAAAGGAAATGTAAGATTACTAATAAAAGGAAATTCAGATAAAAAGAAAGTT
This sequence comes from uncultured Clostridium sp., assembly GCA_964524125.1. Taxonomy (GTDB): domain Bacteria; phylum Bacillota_I; class Bacilli_A; order Acholeplasmatales; family Anaeroplasmataceae; genus CAG-307. The sequence goes on along the minus strand of CAZGBY010000064.1, from coordinate 5,893 downwards.
GCAACTTCAGCTCATACTGATACATTAGGTTTAATGATAAGATCTATTAATTCAGATGGTACTTTAAATGTAACAAATGTTGGTGGTCCTTCAATTCCAACACTTGATGGTGAATATTGTCGTATTATTACAAGAAATGGTAAAATATATACAGGTACTATATTATGCTCAAGTAGATCTGTACATGTTTATGAAGATGCTAAATCTAAAGAAAGAAATTTAGATAATATGTTTGTAAGATTAGACGAAAGAGTTTTATCTAAAGAAGATGTTATTAAACTTGGTATTTCTAATGGTGATTATATTTGTTATGACACAAAAACTCAAATTACAGAAAGTGGATTTTTAAAAAGTAGATTTATTGATGATAAAGGATCAGTATGTGCTATTTTAGCTGTACTTAAATATTTACATGATAATAACTTAAAACCAGAATATGATACTTATGTATATTTTGTTAATCAAGAAGAAGTAGGTCATGGCGCCGCAACTGTAGATAGTAATATTTCAGAATTTGTAACTGTTGATATGGGTTGTATCGGTAAAGATCTTGCTGGAAATGAATATGCAGTATCTATTTGTGCTAAAGATTCAGGTGGTCCTTATAGCTATGATTTAACTTCTAAGTTAATTAATTTAGCATCTAGTAATAATATTAACTATGTAGTTGATATCTTCCCATATTATGGTTCTGATATAGGCGCAGCTTGGAGAAGTGGCGTTGACTGTAAAGGTGCACTTATAGGACCTGGAGTTGATGCGTCTCATGGTATGGAACGTACTCACTTAGATGGAATTGTAGCTACTTCTGAATTATTACTTAAATACTTATTAAGTGAATAATATAAGATTAACCTTTGAAAAGTTCCTAAAATACTTGTAAAATATTAATAAAACGTTTATAATTTATACAAACGATGAAAAGAAGATTTAATGTAAATAAGTTTAAAGAGAACTAGTGGTTGGTGTAAACTAGGAAACAAGCATTAAATTAACAACTTTGAGTGGTAGAAGAAAATAAGTAGAACTACCCGTTTTCCGCGTTAAGGATTTGAGTGCAAGATACTAGTTGTCTTGAACTAAGGTGGTACCGCGATTATTTCGTCCTTAGATTATTTTAAGGACGATTTTTTTATTTAAGGAGGAATAGTTATGCGTACAAAAATTAAAAAATTATTTGAAAAATCAAATGATTATGCTTTACAAGAAGTTGAACTTTATGGTTGGGTTAGAACAAATCGTGCTCAAGCACAATTTGGATTTTTAAATATTAATGATGGTTCTTACTTTGATAATCTACAAGTTGTATATGAATCAAATTTAGAAAACTTTGAAGAAATATCTAAGTTTAGAGTAGGTGTATCTGTACATATTAAAGGTGTTGTAAAATTAACACCAGAACTTAAACAACCACTAGAAGTAAACGCCACTTCTGTTGAAATGATAGGTGATTGTCCAGAAAATTATCCTATTCAACCTAAACGTCATACAAGAGAATTTTTAAGAGATAATGCTCATTTAAGAGGAAGAACTAATTTATTCAATGCAGTATTTAGAATTAGAAGTACAGCCGCTGCTGCAATTCACTCTTATTTTCAATCAAATGGATATTTATATGTACATACTCCACTTATTACTTGTGCAGACTGTGAAGGGTCTGATCAAATGTTTAAGATTACAACCCTAGATTTAAATAATCCACCACGTACTGAAGATGGTGATATTGATTATTCTAAGGATTTATTTGGTAAACAAGCTTATATTACAGGTTCAGGTCAACTTCAAGGTGAAACTTTTGCAATGTCTTTTGGAGATATTTATACTTTTGGTCCTACATTTAGAACTGAAAATTCAAATACTAAAACTCACGCAAATGAATTCTGGATGATTGAACCTGAAATGACATTTTGTGATTTAAATGGTTTAATGGATGTTGAAGAAGAAATGCTTAAATATGTAATTAAGTATGTACTTGATAATTGTCCTTTAGAAATAGATTTTTGTGATAAGTTTGTAGAAAAGGGATTAAAAGACAAAATTACACAAGTATTGAATTCCAACTTTACTAGAATTTCTCATCACGACGTAATCGATATTTTAAAGAAATCTGGTGAAAAATGGGAATTTGAACCTGATTATGAATCTGATATAGCTAAAGAGCATGAAAGATATATTGCATCTTATTTTAATGGACCAGTATTCATTAAGGATTGGCCTAAAGATATTAAAGCTTATTATATGAAATTAAATCCAGATGGTAAAACTGTAGCCGCAGTTGACCTTGTAGTTCCTCAAGCAGGAGAGCTTATGGGTGGTTCTCAAAGAGAAGAAAATTTAGATGTTTTACTTCGCCGTATGGAAGAAATGCATGTAGATAGTAAATCTATTGATTGGTACTTAGATACTAGAAGATATGGTGGATGTATACATTCTGGATTTGGTATGGGATTTGAAAGACTTATTATGTACCTTACAGGTGTAGATAATATTAGAGATGTTATTCCTTTTCCAAGAACTCCTAAAAATTGTGAATATTAAAATAATTATAAAAAACCTTTTAGTTACATAAAATGACTAGAAGGTTTTTACATTTATAATTATAATTATATTATTGATATTATTTTAATTTTCATTTATAATATAAGTACACTGAATCAATTTTCAGTGAAAATAAATTCAGTAAGGAATGATGAAGATGTTTTTTGGTAGAGAAGAAGAAATAAAACAAATTAATAAATTACTAGAAAAAGATTCTGCCAGTTGTATTATTTATGGAAAAAGAAAAGTAGGAAAAACAACACTTCTTAAACATGTCCTCTCACAAAGTGATGATAAGTTTATTTATTTTGAATGCTTAAAGAGTACTTTAGAAGAAAATGCTCAATACTTTACAGACCAATTAAAAAAAGAAAATTTAATTCCATCTTATATAAACTTTAATAACTTTCAAGATATATTTAAATATTTGAGTTCATTAAGTATAAAAATCAATATCATAATAGATGAATATCCATATCTAAAATTCTTTACTAATCCTATAAAAGTAGACTCTATTTTTCAAAATATTATTGATAACGATTTAAAAAACATAAGATTATTTATTTCTGGTTCTCATATTGGTATGATGAAAGATTCTTTAGAACAAAAAAATGCTTTATATGGTAGATTTGATTTAATAATAAATCTTAAGGAACTTGATTACCTAACTTCTTCAAATTTCTATAATGATAAATCTTTATATGATAAAGTAGGATTTTATTCGATATTTGGAGGTTCACCATATATTAATAAATCTATCGATGCTAAACTTTCTTTAAAAGATAATATAATAAATACAATTTTAAATCAAACAAACTATGTTTATAATTATTTGGAAAATTTATTATTGTCAGATTATTCTACTACTATAAATGCTGAAAGAATTTTATTTTGTATATCCAATGGTATGAAAAAATATAAAGAAATTGAATCTAAATTAAATATGCAACCTAATGGAAATTTAGCTAAACAATTGTTATCCTTAGAAAAGTTAGATTTACTTGTTAAAACATACCCTATTAATAAACAAAATGATAATAAAAGTGTTTATTATGAAATTAAAGATAACTTATTAAGATTCTATTATACTTATATTTATAAGAATAAAAGTGCTTTAATTATACTAGGACCAGAAGCTTTCTATAATGAATATATAGAACCTTCTATACTTACATTTATTTCTCATAGATTTGAAGAAATAGTAAAAGATTACTTTTCAATTTGTATAAAAAAAGGTAAATTAACAGGTATTAAAAATATTGGTACATATTATTATAATAATAGTATTACTAAAACGAATGGAGAATTTGATGTAGTATTACAAAAAAATGATTCATTTGATATTTATGAAGTAAAATACTTTAATAGTCCTATATCTAAAACTCAAATTCAAAAAGAAATTACACAAATAAGACAAATTAAAAGTATAAATGTTGGTAAAATAGGATTTGTATCTGCGTATGGCTATGAAGAAAAAGATAATGAATATGATTGTCTTGAATTAGAAGATTTATATAATATATAATAATTTAATAATAAAGCCTTTTGGTCTTGTACTAAAAGGTTTTTTTCTAAATTAAATTCAGTAAAATATTGTAAATAATTTTATTAGTTTAAAATATTAAAAAACGAAAAATATGTATAAAATATCTATGAAAACACTTTCATTTTCAAAAAAATACTTTGAAAACACTTTCATAAAATTTACCTATTTACATTTTTACTCAAAATGAGTATAATACAACCATCTTAAGAAAGAAAGGTGATAAAAATGAAAAAACAAAATAAGGGATTTTTAAATAAGTTCGTTGCATTCTTAGTTTACGGATCAAACTTTAACTCTATGAATTAATAATTTTTTTGCAAAACATAATTAATCCGGAGACTATATATAAACATTAAATTATAAATATGTTTATATTTGCAATATCAAAACTTTTGTTAAATGTTTTAAAAATATATATTATTTTTCAAGTAGGTTTAGTTATACCTATTTTTTTTTGCTCTTTTTTATACAACCTTAATCGCAAGTATAGATGTATCATCCTTTAACTTTTTATAAGAGGTATCATAAATATACTTACCTATATTATAAACCAACTTATCAGTATCTAAATAAGTTATACTAAGGATATAAGCATATAAACTTTTCTTATCAATAAAATCATAAACTCCATCAGTCATTAATAATATTAAGTCATTCTTGATTAAATCTATTTCATATAAATCAAATATATTATCATACTTTAAAGGTAAAGTAGAAGTTTCATATTCAAGTATTTTACTATCTCTAATAAGTAAGGTACAAGAAGATGCGACTTTATAAAGAGACGCTTTTGATTTTATAAGGTCAATACTTATAAAATCAAGTGTTGCGTATGAATTGCTATATAATGCAATTTCTGTTAAATGTTTAAGTAAACTTACTATATTTTCACTTTTATAAGATAGATTAACTAATTTATCTAATCTTTCAAGTAAAGCTTTAGATGCTTCATAAGCTTTAAGGCCAGACCCCATACCATCAGATAAAGCACCATAAAAATAAGAACTTCCTTTTTTAATTAAACAATTATCACCTGATATATGACCTCCACCTTTAGATAAGATAATACTATCAGCTTTTATTTTAATATTAGATTTTTCTTCAATGTAGTATTTATTATTTTCATTTCTAATAGTTATATTTTTATTATTAAGTAAATATTTAATTAAATAATTAGGCATATATTCATAAAAAGAAATTGTAAAAGAATAATTATTAATAATACTTAAATCTTTAATATTATAATCTTTAAAACAATTATAAATACTATTTTTTAATTGTGTATTTTCATTAATAATATTTAAATAATCTTCATTAAAATTTATATTAGTTTCTAAATTAAAATTAATCTTTTCAACTTCATCCATCATTTTTTTATATTCACAATTATAAATAAAATAATCTATTTCCTTAGATATAACTACATTACTACATACTTCACTCATCAAGAAGTAATATAAATTAATTCTTTTTTTAGATAAACATATATTTTTATTATTACAATTTAAACAATAACTTTTAAGTAATTGACATATTTTATAATCTACTACATCATAATTATCTAAATTATTACTACAAGACTTTACCACTTTTAAATAATCTTTAATATTATCTTCTTTATTATCATTTAATGTAAATTTCCTTTTCTTATTTAATTTATATATAATATACATTATTATATTTAATAAAATTGGTATATAATATGCATAATTATACTTAAATAAATATATACTTAATATTGAAAGTATAGATATACTATAAATATTTTTAATGCTTAAGCATATAAAAAATAAATAATAAGGAATATAA
>CAZGBY010000063.1:0-7056 GCA_964524125.1 uncultured Clostridium sp. | reverse complement strand
CAGAAAAATCTTGAAACAGCTTATTTTACTGAATCAAGATAGATAATCTAATATGGAGCAGGTGATGGGAATCGAACCCACGTAGTCAGCTTGGAAGGCTGAGGTTCTACCATTAAACTACACCTGCATTAATAAATATAAACTGGTCGGAAAGACAGGATTTGAACCTGCGACCTCCTGGTCCCAAACCAGGCGCTCTACCAAGCTAAGCTACTTTCCGATATGACAAGTAAGCATATAGAATTATATCAAATCTCAATAGCTTTGTCAATAGAATTTTTATAAGATATTTAAAATAAATGGCGCACCGTAGAGGACTCGAACCCCTAACCTTTTGGTCCGTAGCCAAACGATCTATCCAATTGATCTAACGGTGCAAAAGTTGGCGGTTCGGACGGGACTTGAACCCGCGATCTCCAGTGTGACAGACTAGCATGTTAACCACTACACCACCGAACCAATAATATCTATTAACTAACTGTATTTCTTACAGCTACTTTATAATATCATAATACCAACAACTTTGCAAGCATTTTTTTATTTTTTATCAAAAAAATCTTTGCTGTTAAACATTTAAGTTTTATCTTAAATTTTCAATAATAATTTGAGCGGCTTTCTTACCATCGACCATACTTCTTACAACAGTATCAGCACCTCTAACAATATCTCCACCAGCTAATATTCTTTCATTTGATGTTAATATTCCATCTTCTGATAAAATATATCCATGATTTAAATCAATTCCAAATTTGCTAGTAATATCTTCGTCTGGTTTTTGACCTATTGCTACAATTACATTATCGCAATCAAAAACTTCATATTCACCAGAACCGACTGGACTTCTTCTTCCCGAATTGTCTGGTTCTCCTAATATCATTTTTTCACATTTGATTCCAACAACTTTATTATCTTTTGTAATTATTTCTACAGGATTATATAAGAAATTAAAGATAACACCTTCTTCTTTAGCGTCTTTAATTTCATCTATAGATGCAGGTGCTTCACTTTCTGATCTTCTATAAACTACTATAGTTTTGGAAGAACCAACTCTTTGACTAGTTCTTGCACAATCCATCGCTACGTTTCCAGCCCCAACGATATAAGTTATACCAGATAAAGTAATACCATCGCCTTCATTATAAGATTGTTTAAGATTTATTTTCTTTAAGAACTCTCCAGCATTATAAACACCTAAAGAATCTTCACCTTTAATATTCAACTTTTTATACTTACCAAGGCCACAACCAATAAATACATAATCATAATCATCTAAAAGTAAAGACGGTATGACTTCCTTATTTGTTATATATTCAACACCCATTCTTTTTGTAAACTCAATATGTTCATTCAATAACTTTTTAGGTAATCTATATTCTGGAATTCCATAACTCATAACTCCACCTAAATGATTTTCACGCTCATAGACAGTTGCATGAATACCATTTTTAACAAGTTCAAGTGCACAAGAAATACCAGCTGGACCAGAACCTATTATAGCAACTTTCTTATCTTTAAAGTTCTTACATTTTTCAAGTTCAATTGTCTTATTATCCATCACATATCTTTCAAGATATCCAACCCCCACTGGATCTTGAGTTTTCATTCTATTTCTAACACAATTCCCAATACATTGTTTTTTATGATCACATACCCTTGAGCAAATAGGAGACAAATTTGTACCATCCATTAAAATCAAATATGCACCATTTATATCATTATTTTTTACACAATTAACAAATTCATTTATTCTAAGACCAGCTGGACATCCATTCTTCTTACAAAACGGAATCTTACAATTCAAACAAAGATTTGCTTGACTTAAAGCTTCTTCTTTACTAATTGTCTTAGTCACTTCTTCAAAAGTCAACATTCTATTCACCCAAAATTCCTTTATTTATCATATATAAATCACAAAGCCCAATCGCACACATAGCCTCAAGCACTGGTAATGATCTTAATATAATCGCACTATCATGACGACCTTCTATTAAAAGTGGGCTGACCTTTCCTTCATTGAAATTATATGTATCTTGTCTTACTCCAACGGATGGTGTAGGTTTAACCATTACCTTAATATCAATTTGATTCGAATTAGTAATTCCACCATTTATTCCACCGTTATTATTAGTTATAGTTTTACCACTTGAATCAACATACGAATCATTAAACTCAGACCCATATAAACTCACCCCATCAAACCCTAAACCAAATGCAACTCCTTTAACACCACCTACAGAGAATAATAAATGTGATAAAACAGACTCAACACTATCAAAGTATGGTTCACCTAAACTTGATGGTACATTATCTATTTTTATACTAACTATTCCACCAACACTATCACGTTTTAAAATCGCATCATCTATGATAGATTCAAATTTATCTTTATCTGTACATCCCTTTAAATTAATAATTTCTGTTCTATATTTTAAAGGTAAAATCTTTTTAGCTACAACACCAGCTGCTACTATACCAAGCGTTAATCTACCGGAGAATGCTCCTCCACCTCTATAATCATTAAAACCTTTAAATTTATTTTTAGCAGTTAAATCAGCGTGTGAAGGACGAGGATGTAAAACTAAATTAGAATAATCCTTACTTTTAGTATTTTCATTTAAAAATCTTATTAATAAAGGAGCTCCAGTCGTATATCCATTAAATACGCCACTTTCAATAATAGGTTCATCTTTTTCAATTCTAGGAGTAGTACCTTTTTTATTTGCTTTTCTTCTTAATAAATCCTCATAAAAATCTTCTTCTTTTAAAGGAATGCCAGCGGGTACTCCATCAATCAAAATACCTATACAATTTCCATGAGACTCACCAAAAATCGAAACTCTAAATAATCTACCTATGCAGTTCATCTAAAACACCACCTATATAATCAATTAATTCATTATAATTAATATCAAACTTTTTATCAAACCAAATATCTTGCGCATATGCAGCTTGCAAAATAAGCATTACAAGACCATTATAGCTATTTTCATTATAAGACATTAATTTAGTTTTTAATGGATTAAAAATAATATCAACGATATTAGTACAATTTCTTGCAATAGTTTCATCAACAGGACTATTATCAATATTTGGCCACATTCCAACTGGAGTTGTGTTTATAAGTAAATCAATCTTCTTATCAATTATTTCATCATAAGTTAATGTATTTTCATTTTTATGCCTAGAAACCAAATAAATATTAGCATCCAAATCTTTAAGTACTTTTTTAACCGCACGCGATGCTCCACCAGTACCAAGTATATAACATTCTTTATTTAATACAGGTATATTAAAGTATTCAAGTACACCTTTAAAACCATAATAATCTGTATTATAACCTATAACTTTACCATCTTTTAGACACAAGGTATTAACAGAACCTATTTCTTTTGCCTCACTAGATATTTCATCTAAATACTTTATAATTTTCACTTTATAAGGAATAGTTACATTAAATCCTTGAAATCTACCATTTCTTAAATCTTCAATTCTATCTTTTAAATTTTCTTCTTTTGTAGGCAATAATTCATAAGTAGCTTCTAAATTTTTTCTCAGAAATAATTCCTTATGAATTAAAGGAGAAAAACTATGTTCTAAAGGATTACCTATAAGCCCAAATCTTTTCATTTCAAGCCCTCTATAATCTTCTTTTGATAATCTTTAGATGATTTTAAAACACCATTAAAGAAAGTCAAATAAAATTCTTTTAAATTAGCATCATTTAGCAAATTGATATTTTTATTAATAATTTCTTCTTCACGAGATGAATCTAAAACAGGCAAATCATTTTCAAATTTGTACTGTGCAACCATCTTAGATGCTTTCATTCTTTTTTCGAATAATTCAATCATCTCTTTATCACATTCATTTATTATATTTCTCGCAACTTCTAGTTTATTCATAAGAAATCTTACCTCCTAGTGATTCAAACACCTCGAAGAAATTAGGATAACTCTTACTAACAGATTCTGCTTGTTCTATTACTATATCATCATCTACAATTGTTGATATCATTGAAAAAGCCATTGCTAGTCTATGATCGTTACACGATGAAACTACACCACCATGAAGTTTTTTCCCATAAATATCCATACCTTCTTCAAATTCATCAATCTTAGCGCCTAATCGTTCTAATTGAAGTCTTACTGATGTAATTCTATCACATTCTTTTATTCTAAGCCTTGACGCATCATAAAAATGAGAATGTTCATTTAAAATTGTAGATGCAAGTACTGTTAGTGCGGGTCCTAGGTCTGGTGATTGAGCAAAACTAATATTAGCACCTTTTAAATTTAATGGTTTAGCATAAATAGTATTTTCATCTTCACAAATAATTTCTCCACCAAATTGTTTTATATCTTCAAGAATTTTCTTATCTCCTTGATAAGAATTTAAATTCATACCCTTAAGTTTAATATCGTTACCTAACATATTTGCAAGTAAAAAGAATGCTGATTGAGAAAAATCTCCTTCTACAGTATAATTACATGCTTTAAAAGATTGATTTCCTTTAATATTAATTTCATTTTCATTAAAATCAATTTCAATACCAAATCGCTTTAACATATCAATTGTAAGGTCAATATATCCTTTAGATTCTAATTTAGTTGTAATAACTATTTTAGAATCACCATCAAGTAATGGTAGTGTATATAAAAGCCCCGTAATAAATTGACTTGATACATCTCCTCTTACTTCATAAACACCACTTTTTAAACCTCCTTCTATTTCAAGAGGTAAGTAAGCATCTTGAGGATGAGAGTATTTAATATTAAACTTATCAAATAAATCATAATATATATCTAAAGGTCTTTTGACAAGACGATTATGTCCTTTAAAAGTAATTTTTTCTTTAGATATTAAAGCTATAGGAATTAAAAATCTTAAAGTAGATCCAGACTCATTTGCGTCTATAGTGTTACTAATTCTTTTAACCTGACTACCTACTATTTCAAGATAATTATCATAACATTTAATTGAAGCACCAAGTGACGACATACCCTCTATTGTAGCTTTAATATCTTTAGAAAATTGAATATTAGAAATTATAGATTTACCTTCGGATAATGAAGCGGCTATAATAGCTCTATGAGCTAAACTTTTAGAAGGTGGAATTACTACCTCACCTTGTAATTTACCAGGTTTAATTCTAACATTCATAACGCTCAAGCTCACTTTCTAAAACTTTATATGGAAATACATTACCAAAAGAAGATATTAAAATAAATGTAACTTCTCCTGCAATATTTTTTTTATCATATACAGTTTTCTTAATATATTTTTTATAATTATATTCCTTAATAGGAAGATCATATTTTAATAAAATATTTTTAAGTTTATTATAACAACCATCATCAGTCAAACCTAAATCAATTCCCATCTTTATAGCCATTAACATACCATTTGCTACAGCCTCACCATGTCTTAAATTATATTTAAGTTCTATAATATGACCAAATGTATGTCCAAAATTCAAATACATTCTTTCTTTTAAATCATAAGGATCAAGTTCTACAACCTTCTTTTTAACACAAAGTGATCTATAAATAATTTCTTCTGTAATGGTTATATCATCTTCTAACATATTAAGTAATTCTACATCACCAATACATCCATGTTTAATAAGTTCTCCCATACCATTATTAAATTCCTCTTTAGGAAGAGTTTTAAGTACACTAGGATCTATAATTACTCTTAGAGGCTGTTTAAATGCACCAATAATATTCTTCTTATCGCTATAATTAATTGCAGTTTTTCCACCGATAGACGAATCCATTTGAGCAAGTAAAGATGTAGGGATTTGAACATAAGGAGTCCCTCTATAAATAGTACTAGCTACAAATCCAGTAAGGTCTCCTACTACTCCACCACCAAGCGCAATAAGTAATTCTCCTCTTTTCATACCTAAATCAATAAGGCGACGTATTACATCTTCATATACAGTTAAAGTTTTAGATATCTCTCCTTTGAATACACTAATGCTATAAACTTCAAAATCTTTTAAACTTTCCTTTACCTTATCTAAATATAAACGACCTACTTGAATATCAGTAATGATAAAAACCTTTTTTTTATTATATACTTTTTTAATTTCTTCATTAAGTCTATTAAGAACACCATTTTCAATTATAATATCATAAGAATCTTGTTCTAAATTCATTTTAATTATCATTTTTCCATCTCTTTTCTTTTAATCCTTGAGGAAATAAATATTTCTTTTAAACTTTCTTCATCATCATTTTCAAGACTACTTTTTAATTTACTTAACTGCTCTTCAAAATTTGCAATTTCATCAATTAAAAACGTTTTATTTGCAAAAAACAATTCAGACCATAATTCTTCATTTATCATCGCAATTCTTGTTAAATCGCGATAAGAATCGCCTATAAAGTTTTTAGTATCTTCTTCTTTATCACTATTTACAAGTGATACAGCTATTGCGTGAGTAAGTTGTGAAGTAAAACCAATCATTTTATCATGATATGTTTTATTTACTATCTTAATATTACCAAAGCCTAAATCTTTACCTATTTGTTTTAAAACATTTAAATCTTCATCTTTATTAGATTCATTGATAATTAAGAAATTCATTCCTTTAAATATTTTATTATCAGCATATTCTATTCCTGATTTTTCACGTCCAGCCATCGGATGGTGAGATATATAAGTTGCTGGTTGTGAAGACGTAATTGCGTCTTTTAAAAAAAACGATTTAACTCCACATACATCAGTAATAATTTGACCTTCTTTAAACAAATGTCTATACTTATCAATAAAAGATAATATTAATTTTGGATATAAACATAAAATAATTAAATCAGCATTTTCTATAAAATCTTCAGGATTTAAACTTGCATAATCTACTATATTATTTTTTAAAGCATAATTTATAGTTTCCTCTTTAACATCTATCCCATATATAATATGCCCTTTTTCTTTTAAGCCTTCAGCATAAGATGCCCCAATAAGGCCTAAACCAACTATTACAACATTCATCATATCACCTCTCGTATAATAGTAAATGTAAGAATTGGTTACTCTTACAATACTAAAATT
>CAZGBY010000062.1:0-7072 GCA_964524125.1 uncultured Clostridium sp. | reverse complement strand
AGAGGGATTTTTAGTATAATTTTATTAAATTTTAGATTTGATGCGTAATTACTGGCATAAAAGGTTCGACAATAGCCGAACCTATATTATTATTTATACTTTTTAATTTTTTCCATATCAATAGGTAGTTTAGAGTATAATTCTATCTTTTTACCAGTTATAGGATTTATAAAATTAACATAATAAGAATGAAGTGCCACTCTATCAATATATTTAGTATTACCTCCATATAAAGTATCCCCAAGGAGTGGATGACCAATTGATGTTAAATGTACTCTTATTTGATGAGTTCGTCCAGTCTTTAAAGATAATCTAACTAATGTTCTATTTTTATAAACTTCTTCTACTTTAAGATGAGTAATAGCTTCTTTACCTGATTTAGATATTAAGTATTTCTTTGATTCATGTCTATTTCTACCAATTGGTTTATTTATTATCATGTCTTCTTCTATCCTACCTTCTACAAAAGCCAGGTAATCACGTCTTAATTCATGATGCAAAAGTTTTAAAGATAAATAAGACATAGTCAATGGATCTTTAGCAAATATTATAATACCTGTAGTTTCATAATCTAGACGATGTATATATCTTACAGGCATATCTAAACTTTTTTTTATATAATAATTCGCAACCATATTGGATAGGGTATTATCAATATTTTCATTACCATCAGAATGAATATGAATTTTGTTTGGTTTATTTATTATTAATAAATTGTCATCTTCATATAAAATATCTAGTCGTTTATTTAATGGTTTAATATCAAGTTTGGTATCATCTACAATTTTTAGTTCATCACCAATAGATATTGAATCAGTAAGTTTAACTTTTATATTGTTTATATATAAATTATTTTGATAATATTTAATCTTTTCTTTACCAAGATTAAATGATTCTAAAAACATTAAAACACTATCTTGATAATTGAACTTTGTTATTATATATTTATATTCCATATTACTTCTTTAATACATCTTTAATTTTACCAAAACCAACATGTAAAATAGATACATATGTCAAGTTACTATCTAAAATAGAATTATATATATTGCCATTTAATTTTTTAGTTTTTAAATGTTTACGTGTTGAAATATTAATTTCATTAAAATAATTACAAATACCTGTAATAACTATAACAGTCTTCTTATTTTCATTCTTTAAATTATTAAGTAAAATATTTAGTTCTTCTTCATCTTTAAAACTACGAGATATAAATATCAAATCATAATTTAAATCATTTTTATTTAAAGATAAAATAGGCATTCTAATAGATTTTATAATATTTAATTTATTATAAATAAATGTTTTGGGTCTAAATCCCCATTTAATATTTTCTATAATAGTTAAATCTAGAGATTTATTATTATCATATAAAGCATTAGAAATACCAACTAAATCAGCACCCGTTGTATTACCAAGTATTAAACAATTATTAATATTTTCTTTCTTTAAAATCATAGAAAAAATAGTATTAGTATCAAGTGAAGATTTAAGATAAAATCTAGTTAAGTATTCAAGTGCACCTTTATCTGATTCTGTTTTAATTTCAGAAATATTTATATTATCATTTAATCTAATATTAGACTTATATACCTCTTCTTGAAGTAAATAATAAGAATCTAAGCAAGATAATGGTTTATCTATTTTACATACATAATTATTATCTTGATATATATCTATTGGTTGAGGTTCTATGATATTAATCTTTAAATCAAGTAAGCCTTCTAATGATTGAAGTAATTTTATAGATTGAGCTTTAATATCATACGCACTATTTTTATATTCTATTTTAAATGAATTAGAAGATAGAATATTTAAATCAATATAACCTTTCTTACATTTAGCAATAGCATTTATATTAGTATCTCCTAATCCTAAATAAAACTTATTTGCAATATTATCAGATATTAATTTAGAAGGATATTCCAATTTATCATTTGACAATATATATGTACCATTATTATTATAAAGAGCATAACTAGAACGTTTAAATGCTTCATATTTAGGCTCTGATAAATAAATCTTAAATGCGACTTTTAATACATCAATTAAATTAGTATCAAAAGGTGTAGATAAAGTTGCGTCTTCTGTAAGTTCATAAACACCAGGTTGTGATTCATTACAATATTTATTGTTTACTTTAAATATTAATTTATTACCAGATGGACCTTTTTTATTCTTATAACATATATCTCTTAAAACTTTAGCTCTTACCTCATCAGAAATTAATCTCCATTCAGTTGTTGGTTTAAAGTTTTTAGATATTTTTAATGTGTCATTATTGTATGATACATAAAAACTATTTTCACCAGCAAATCCATATTGGTTTTTACATTCAAAACAATTATAGTGAGAAAAAGAAACTTGTTTCTTACGCATTGTTGTGTCTATAAAACCATTTGCAATTAATAGATTTCTACACTCTTTTTTAGATACTCTAAATGCATTTTTAAAATCATCTGTTAAAATATATTGATTATTTTCTTTTCCTATATAAAGAGGGTATCTCATGTTATTTAGCATAATATATACATCATCTGTAACATTTCTAAACCATCCATCAAAATAATCTTTATAGTCTTTATCTTGACATAATGTCATACCTGAATCTATGTATTCATACTCAGTATCGTAATTAAAATAATTAGTATTTTCAAGTATTGACATTAACATATCTTTAGATAATGTTGACGCAAATGCAACGTTATTAGTTAAGTTTAATTTAACTTTTAACATAAAATCATTTAGATTTAAATAATTAATAGAATCAAGTTCAGTAATTGCATAATATTGTTTTCCAAAATTTGATATCTTGTTATCTTTTCCCTCAAGAATATATGAATCTTCTAATATCATAGGGTATTCATATAAAGAATCAAATTCTTGATAATCATCATTTTCAATAAGTCCTGTAATTACTCTTTTATTCTTTTCATTCATTTGATATAAAAAGCATTTTATCATAGTATCAACTCCAATTTATTTACAATTTATTATACTATATTTAGATTATTTTATAAAGAAAAAGTTAATACAATGTAAAAACATCACCTCAACTAGTGAGGTGACGCAAATTAATTAGTTTTTATAATTTTTTTTAATAAATTACATACTTCCCATGAAAATATATTTTCCATTTGTTCCAAATAGGACATATATTAAATCAGTAGAATATGAATCGTAATATGGGATGCATATACAGTCAATTTCATCACCGAAACCTTCAAAACTAATATCTTCAGAACTAATATCTTCAAAAGTTATAGTGGTTAATTCAGACTTTAATAATACTTCCATTATTTCATCATTATAATATCTTAAAATATAGTCACCACATATTACAAATTTAACATTTTCTTTAACTTCATTGACATATTCTTCAAATTCTTTATATTCAGTTGTTGTATCAACTTCTTGTCTTACCCATTCTAATAGTTCGTTGACAAATTGTTCGTCTAAAGAATAAGTAGTTGAATTTTCTTCTTTTGTAGCTTGATAAATACTAATTTGACCAGAAACTTTATCTAATTGATAAATTTTCTTATTATCTTCAATTTGAATATAGATAATACCTTTAGCTTCGTCAATATAACCCCATTTACATGTACCATTTACATTATTATTAGAAGTTAAACCTGTTTCAATTGTATAACCGTTTGAATTATAATTAATAATTGCCTTACCTGAATTATATAATTTAACAGTACATTCTTTTTCTTCAGAAACATTAGTATACCAAGTTGCTTTATATTCTTCATAATGTTCTACAACCTTAAGGCTTGAAATTTGATCAAGTGTAACATCATCAGTTAACTTATACCAATTATTATCAACAGTTTCTCCAGAAGATACCTTTTGATATTTCCAAACATAATCAACACTTGTAAATTTAGTAACTTTATTTAAGTATGTAGCCAACTTAGTTTCTTCTTTATCTATTATTATATAATTAATATCATAAGGATTATAACTATTATAATAATTTACATAATATTTATTATAATCAATAGTTGTTGAAGTAAGACCAGTCACAGGAATTGATATGAAATCAATAGTCTCAGCTGGATTTTCACCTTCCGCTTCTTTAATTGTAACAGTTTGTGCTGTTGTAACGTCGTATATTACATCATCTTTTTCATACTTAGCTCCTAAAACATAATGATATGAATAAGATGATGACCCATGTCTTTCCAAATAATAAGCATCATCAACTGTATAACCTGTCACATCATAACAATATTTTCCATAATAATTATCATAACCCTTGCTTGTTAGTGATAATGTAACCTCAGGTAAATATCTATATAGATATTGAGAATTATCATTTGCTGCACTTAATTCTACTGAAGTGGCATTTTGATAATCAATCATATAGTATCCTGAATAAGCAGTACCATTATCATGATATGTATAAGTTCCATTTTTATATGTTAAATAATAGTCATAAACTAAAGAAGTTTCTAAGAAATTAACATATGTATAAGTATAATAAGAATTACTACTATAACGTTTAATTTCAATATCATCAACTACTTTATCTTCATTTACAATATAATAAATATAATCTTTATCTCCTGATACAACATAACCATTACCTATTGTACCAACATAAATCTTGTATTTACCTTTTTCAAGTGATGATAATGAATAAGATGTTGAATCTATCTTTTCTGTCTTAAATTCTTCATATTCATCTTTATCTTCATTATATTTTTCTATAATGATTTCATATTTGCCATCATAAATTGAACTAGCTTCAAATTTAAGAGATGTAGTTTCTTTTGTATAATCATTAGTAATATCAACATCAGGTGTTACACTAAATGAAATTCCTCCTGATATTACAGTGTTCTTACTTGTTGGAGAAAGATTTGTTATATCAGAACCTGAAATATTTAAATATCTATTACCAGTATTACGATAATATGCTGATAAGTCAAATCTGTTATTATCATCTAAATAAGCTTCATAATAAGAACTAATCAAGTTAGAAATATCATATCCTTCAAGCACAAGGTATTTACCATCTTCAATCTTATAATCAAAATTAGATATTCTATCAATTACATAATTAGTAGCTTCACTTCTAATACTATAAATATAATCTCCCATATAATATGAACTAACATTTGAAGCATTTGCAATATTAATTTTATTATAACTACTATAATTTTTATTATATTCATGAACTGTTCCATCTACAACAAGTACTTGACCTTCATTTAAAGTTACATAACCTTTACTAACAGATAAAGATCCTGGTGCAGATTTTCTTGTTACATTAATTGTTAAAGATTTAGAATCTTCAATTCTTTCGTTGTTCTTAACAGCGTATACTGTAATTGCTAAATCACCTGTTAATGAGAATTCATCATAGCTTAAAGATTTATTTAGTGTTGTACACTTAACTGTTTTTGAAGCATTCTTAATTTCAACTTCAAAATAATCATAATCAGAAGATGAAGTATTCCAAGCAATTGAAGTAGTACCTAATGTTACTTTACTAATAGATACAGTTTCTTTTGTTGGAACTTCAATATCAATTACTTTAGAATTTGTATAACCAGCTCTTGTATAAGTAACTTTCAAATGAATAACTTCAGCATCAGTGCAATCTATAGAGCCAATTTCACCTTTAATTGCACTTTGTGTAATATCTACTTCTGTACCATCGTCCTTTGTAGCTGTAAAAGTTACAAAACCGTCATAGCCATATTCAGCTATTTCTGACGCACCCCATGCAAGGCTTAATTTATTATCGTCAAATTCATATTCGATTTCTTCATATAAAGTCAAGAAGAATTCGAAATCTTGAAATTGAGTTTGATCAAATATTATTTCTTCTGAATAAGTACCTTCAGAATAATGTTGTGAATCATAATTAACTTTAACAGAAACTTTAATTTCTTCAGCAGATAATAATTCAGCTGTAGTTGCTAATTTTTCTTCTACAATTTCATAAAGTAAATCAATTACATCAAATTCAGAAATTGAAGAATTAGTATTTATTATATATTCTTTATCATTAACCTTTACAGTTAAAGTTGGTGCCTCTAATTCTTCTTCAAATTTAAATGTTTGACCATCTGTATAAGTATTAACAGATTGATTATAATATGATTTAGAATATTTATAAGTAACTGGATTAGAAACTTGACTTTCAACATTACCTTTTTTAATAGTACATTTAACTACATAACTTTGTCCATCAACAAGTCCATCAACTTTTTCAAGATCGTCTTTATTTAAAGAATAATATGAACTTCCATTAACATCAATTGTTAATTTAATATTATTACCAAAATCATATGTAACTGAATCAAATTCTTCATCTGAACGTACACTTAGTCCTGAATATAATGTAGGTCTTGATAAAGTTATAGTCTTATCTTCTACATAGAATGTATAAGAATCTGTCCAATCTGATAAATTATCTTTTTCATCATAAGCCGCAAAGCTAATTTTATGTTCACCAACTGATAAATTATCTAGGTTTTGAACATAAACACACATTTTTCCTTCGTCGCTTTCATAAATAGGATTGCCAATTCCAAATGGTGTGCCATTATCTATTTTAGCAACATATCCCTTTGCCCCTTCAACTGGTGCCCAATAAAATTCTGCTCCCTCATCATAATGATAAAGCATCATTGGTTTACCTAAAGCTACATCATACTTTCCATATTCTTGTGTTCCTGTTGATTCAACAGGTGTTGTAGGTTCTTCTTCGTCTTTACAACTTGCTAAAGGAACTAATACAGTTGCTAGTCCTAAAGCTCCATATAAAATTTTCTTTTTCATAGTTTTCCTCCTTGATTTGGAATGTTAAATTGAATTTTGCAAATCCTTGTTATAGAAAAATATCATTACTCGTTTTACTTTAATCAAAACTTACTTAAAATATAAAAATATTACAAGTTTTTACAAAATCACCAATTTACATTAAAATTTTAACCCCCCCCCCGCATATTTTGTCAACTTTTTCCAATTAGAATTATGTGAAAAAATGTGATTTAAAAACAACAATGTAAAGTGCACTTTACTGAATGTTTTTTTCCAATTTGAGAAAAAA
>CAZGBY010000061.1:1457-7099 GCA_964524125.1 uncultured Clostridium sp. | reverse complement strand
GACTGTTAATCAAGGGGTCCTAGGTTCGAGTCCTAGTGCGGGCGCCATTTTTTTTGCAAAAATTTGGTGCCTCCCCTATATATAATAACAAGATTCCATAAGGAGTCTTTTTTTTATTCAATTTTTATAATTTATCATTCAAAATTTATATATTTTATTTTGATTTATAAATATAATTAAAGTATATAAGGATGTGAAATGTATGTGTTTTTATATTGGAATAGATATAGGTACTAGTTCTACAAAAAGTGTCTTATTTGATGAGAAAGGTACACCTTTATTATCGTCACTTTATGAATATGATATTATATCTTTTAAACCAGGATATGCGGAAGAAAATCCTAACGATTGGTTTGATGCTGTAATCAAATGCTTAAAAGACATTACGAAAGAATATCCAAATATTAATGGTATAGGACTTTCTGGTCAGATGCATGGACTAGTTTTACTTGATAAAAATGATAATATTTTAAGAAATAGTATTATTTGGTGTGATAATAGAACATCAAATGAAAAAAATGAAATAGAAGAAAAAATCGGTAAAGAAAAAATTAAAGAAATAACTGGAAATGAAGCAATGGCGCCATTTACGTTAGCTAAATTATTATGGGTTAAAAATAATGAGCCAGACACCTTTAGTAAAATAGATAAGATAATGCTACCAAAAGACTATATTAGGTATAGGCTTACAGGTTCATTTACTACAGAATATTCAGATGCATCAGGTATGCAAATGGTTGATATTTTTAATAAATGTTACTCAAAAGAAATATTAGATGCATTTTCAATTAAAGAATCTTGGCTACCAAAACTTCAAGAATCAACTGATATTACAGGTTATTTAAAAGAAGATATCAAACAAATTTTAAACTTGAATTCAAATACATTCGTTGTAGGTGGAGCTGGAGATCAAGCAGCAGCCGCTATTGGTAGTGGGATTATAAATCCAACTGATTTAAGTATTGTACTAGGATCATCTGGCGTAGTATTTAATCCTATAAAAAAAGAAGATATAAACCCTAATTTACCAGTACAAGTATTTATGCACGCGATTAAAGATACATACCATATTATGGGGGTTACAAATGGGTGTGGCCTTTCATATAAATGGTTTAAAGAAACATTTTGTAATGAAGAAGAACAACAAGCTTTAAAACAAGAAATATCAATATATGATTTACTAAATGAAAAAGCTTCATATTCTAACCCTGGTAGTAATGGACTTTTGTACTTACCATACATAAATGGTGAAAGAACCCCACACAATGATCCTTATGCAACAGGTACATTTATAGGTATTAGACAAACTACAACAAAGGAAGATTTTACGCGTTCTATTTTAGAAGGTGTAACTTATAGTTTAAGAGATTGTTACTCACTGCTTGATGAAAAAGATTATAAAATTTATTTATCAGGTGGTGGAGCAAAGAGTTCTTTATGGAGAGAAATTATCGCAACTAATCTTAAACATGAGGTTTTAAGAATAGATCAAAATGAGGGTGGAGCATTAGGCGTTGCGATTCTTGCGATGGTTGCGGATGGAAAATATGCATCAGTTGAAGAAGCTTGTGCTAAAATTATTAAATTAAAAGACCTAACTAAATCAATTAAAGAAAATGAACATATTTATGATAAACAATATGAACAATATAAAAACTTATATAAATCATTAAAAGATTTTTATAAACAATCTATGGAGGAATAAAAAATGAAAGAATATTTTAAAATTGGAAAAATCAATTATGAAGGTGCTAAATCAACAAATCCATTTGCATTTAAATATTATAATAAAGATGAAGTAATTATGGGTAAAAAAATGAGTGAACATCTAAAGTTTGCGATGTCTTGGTGGCATACACTTTGTGCTAAGGGTCAAGATCAATTTGGTTCAGACACAATGTATCGTCCTTGGCAAGATGAAGACCCAATGCGAGAGGCTTTAAATAAAGTTGAAGCTGGATTTGAATTTATGAATAAACTAGGAATTGAATATTTTTGTTTCCACGATGTAGATATGGCACCAGAAATGCCAACAATAGAAGAAACTTATAAAGCATTAGATGAAGTATCAGATTATGCTTTAAAACTAATGCAAGGTACTAATATAAAATGTCTATGGGGGACTGCAAATTGTTTCAATCATCGTCGTTATATGGCAGGAGCTGCAACATCACCTGAAGCTGATACATTCTGTCATGCGGCTTCTCAAATTAAACATGCAATGGACACAACTAAAAAACTTGGTGGACAAAATTATGTATTTTGGGGTGGAAGAGAAGGATATGATACACTTTTAAATACAAATTTAGAACTTGAACTAAAGAACTACGCAACAATGCTTACAATCGCAAGAGATTACAATATTAAATCAGGTCTTAATGCACAACTTTTAATAGAACCAAAACCAAAAGAACCAACTAAACATCAATATGATTTTGACGTTCAAACAGTGCTTTCTTTCTTAAGAAAAAACAATCTTGAAAAAGATTTCAAGATGAATATCGAAGCTAATCACGCAACTTTAGCTATTCATACTTTTAATCACGAATTAAGTGTTGCAAGAATTGAAGGCGTTTTAGGTTCTATTGATGCTAACCAAGGAGATATGTTACTAGGATGGGATACAGACCAATTCCCAACTAATATCTATGATGCAACACTTGCAATGTATGAAGTATTAAAAAATGGTGGACTTCATAGAGGCGGTCTAAACTTTGATGCTAAAGTAAGACGTCAAAGTTATACTGAAGAAGATCTATTCTTAGGTTATATTGCAGGTATGGATACTTTTGCAAGAGGTTTAAGAATTGCGGCTAAATTACTTGAAGATAAAGTATTTGAAAACTTTATTGAAGAAAGATATTCTTCATATAATGAAGGTATAGGACTAAAGATAAAAGAAGGAAATATTACTTTAGAAGAATGTGCATCATATGCATATAACAATAAAGAAGAACATCAAGTTAAATCTGGTCGCCAAGAAATGCTTGAATCTATTTTAAATCAATATATTTATAATAATTAGTATTAATTGAGCAGAAATTATCTGCTCTTTTAATTTTTATAGGCCTATTTATTTTACATAATAAAAAAATGCTAATAATATATAATGGTGATTATTATTTATGTAATTATTGGATTGTTATTTATATTTTTAATGACTAATCTAGGAGCTATTTTAGGTCATCTATTTAAAAATAAATCATTTAATAATAGTATTATAATGTCTTTTTCTTTAGGTATAATGATATCTAGTGGAATATTTTCTTTATTGATTCCTTCGATTAAAGAATCTAGAAATTATAATATGAAATACATACCTACTATTATAGGATTTTTAATAGGCATTTTAATAATGATTATAATCCCTAAATTCTTTAAAAATTCTAGTGATAAAAATAAACTTTTCTTAGCAATGACCATTCATAATATTCCAGAAGGTTTTAGTGTTGGTCTATCATTATTATTTGCATATTTTTCTAAATCTTCAGAAATCAGTTTAAATGCGACTATTTTATTTATTGCTATAGGTATACAAAATATACCAGAAGGATTAGCAGTATTTTTACCTTATAAATACGAAAGTACAAAAAAAGCTTATTTATACACTTTTATTTCATCAATAGTAGAACCAGTTTCAGGAATATTAGCTTATTTCTTTATCAATAATTTATCTATTTTACCATATGCTTTAGCTATTGGTGCAGGTGCTATGATATATACAGGATTATTTGAACTACATCAAGAATTTAAAAAAGAAAATGTTATTTCATTTATAATTGGATTTTCTTTAATGACATTACTTGATTTATTACTATAATTTATTTATAATTTAAAACTAGAAGAGGTGATATAAATATGCAAATAATATATTATATAATAGTTTTAGTGTTATTTATATTAGATATTTATATTATCTATTTAGATCCTTATTTATCTGATTTAAAAGAAATAAAAGAATTAAAAAAAATCGAATTTTCAAAAGAAGTAATAGATAGTGAAAATGGAAGTATTACTTATATTAATTATCCAAATAGGATATTAACAAAAATTGAAGGTAATAAATTTAATATTAGTGCTTCATATATAGATATAAAGGACAAATGTAATGTAGATGAAATAATATTTGATGGTGTTAAATTTATATCAAATTTAAATTTAACTGCTAGTCACATCGAGTTTATTAATTCTTCTTATTATGAAAAAGATGGAGTTATTTTTGATTTAAATAATAACATATGTTTTATTTATAAAGAATTAAATAATAAATCTTTAAAAAATTTGGTAAATAATTATAGCATAAATAAGTGTTTATTAAATAAATTATCAGATGCATATTATATACAATATTCATTTTCTTCTCATTTACTTAGGATTTCCTATCCGTATGATAAAATACCTTCTATACATTCGTTAATAATTCCAAAGGAAATTGAAAATGATAAAGTTTTAGGTGTAGAAATAAATTTTCCAAAATTAGATTATTTATATATTAATGAGAATATTAATCAAATTATCTTTGAAAGAAATGTAGAAATTAATCATATAGAACTTGATAGTAATAATAAATATTTAAAAATTAGAAATAATAAATTAGTATATCGTAAATTTAATATTTATGTTAAAAATATTTATGATAAAAAGAATATAGAATATTATAAACCATATTATTTATTTAAACATTATAATCTAAATAATGAAAATATTATAAATATTAACTTTAATGAATATTTAATAAATTTATAATTTGTGCTATACTTTTATTATATAAAAGAAAAAGGAGTAAATAAATATGACAAAAATAGATATTATATCTGGCTTTTTAGGTGCTGGAAAAACAACTTTAATTAAGAGATTATTACAAACTAATTTAAAAAATGAAAAGGTTATTTTAATTGAAAATGAATTTGGAGAAATTGGTATTGATTCAGTTTTTTTAAGTGAAACTAAAGTTGATATTAAAGAATTAAATCAAGGATGTATTTGTTGTTCACTTCAAGGAGATTTTTCAAGTGCATTAGCTGAGGTTAAAAATACATATAATCCTGATAGAATTATTATTGAACCATCTGGAGTAGGTAAACTTTCTGATATTGTTAGTGCAGTTATAGATGCTAATTTAGAAAATACTGTACTCAATGCACTTGTATGTGTATGTGATGCAAATAAAGCTAAAATGTATTTAAAGAACTTTGGTGAATTTTATATTGACCAAGTAGCACATGCTAAAACAATTTTCTTATCTCGTGCTGATGTAGCATCAGAATCAAAAATGGAAGAATGTTTAAATATTGTAAGAGATATCAATAAAAATGCAGTTATTGTTACAACTTCTATTAGTGAACTTTCAGATATATCATTAATTGATTCTTATGAGGCTAAAAACGATGATTTTGAGCATGAATTACTTGAAGAAGTGAAAAAACATCATCACCACCAATACCACGAAGATGAAGAAGAATGTTGTTGTGGACATCACCATGAACACCATCACCACGAAGATGAAGAAGAATGTTGTTGTGGACATCACCATGAACACCATCACCACGAAGATGAAGAAGAATGTTGTTGTGGACACCATCATGAGCACCATCACCACGAAGATGAAGAAGAATGTTGTTGTGGACACCATCATGAACACC
>CAZGBY010000061.1:0-1357 GCA_964524125.1 uncultured Clostridium sp. | reverse complement strand
CACCATCACCACGAAGATGAAGAAGAATGTTGTTGTGGACACCATCATGAACACCATCATCACGATGGAGAATGTTGTTGTGGACATCACCATGATGCAGATGAAGTGTTTACAAGTTTTGGTTTTGAAACAACTCATAAATATATAAAAGAAGAACTTGAGCATATTTTAAATGAATTATCATCAAATGAATCGTATGGTATCATTTTAAGAAGTAAAGGTATTGTTAGAGGCCAAGAAGGTTGGTTACATTTTGATATGGTTCCAGAAGAATATGAAGTTAGAACTGGCGATTCGATTAATGTTGGAAAGATTTGTGTAATTGGTTCTAATTTAAATAAAGAAGAAATTAAGAAATTATTTTTAAAGTAGGTTGGTGATTATATGGTACAAGTACCTGTATTTTTAATAAATGGTTTTTTAGAAAGTGGAAAAACTACTCTAATTAAAGATATTATTAATAATGATTCTAAACTACAAAAACTAGATACTTTACTTATTGTATGTGAAACTGGTGAAGTTGAATATGAAGAAGAATTTATTAAATTAAATCATATTGATATAGTATATGTAGAAAACGAAGAAGAACTTACAAAAGAATTCTTTGAGCGTTTAGATAAAGATTTTGAACCAGCAAGAGTTGTAATTGAATATAATCCTTTCTTTAATGTAGATACAATAAAAAATGCATTACCTGAAATTTATATTATGTCTCAAAATATTACAATGATCGATGCTTCAACATTTGGTATATATTTTAACAATATGAGACAAATATTTAACAATGCATGTGTAAATGCTGATTTAATTATTTTTAACCGTATCGAAGGAATTAATACACTTGCTCAATTTAGACGTCAAATAAGAGCGTTTAACAATTTTGCTCAAATAGCTTTTGAATCAGAAAATGGTTCAATGACAGACATGCTAGATGAGGATCTACCATATGACATTACTAAAAATGAAATTAATCTAGAAGAAATGGATTATCCTGTTTGGTATATGGATTGTTTCGACAATTATGAAAAATATTATAATAAAGAGATTACTTTTTTAGCAAAAATCGAAGCTTTAGCAGATAGTGAAGAAGGAAATATTTTACCAGGTAGAATGGTTATGACTTGTTGTGAAGCTGATACGCAATTTTTAGGATTTGAATGTGTAAATGAAACTGATGTAGAAATTAATGATACTACTTGGGCTATGATAACTGTAACTGTTACTCATGAATATTCATCACTTGCAAATGATGAAGTAGTAATGTTACATGCAAAAAAAATTGTAAAATTACAACCTCAAGAAGATAAAATTTTGTCATTATAAAATAAGCAAAAAAGGCTGTTTTGGCCTTTTTTTC
>CAZGBY010000060.1:0-7118 GCA_964524125.1 uncultured Clostridium sp. | reverse complement strand
GATTGCAAATGTATGACAGATACTTTTAACGTTATAAAAATTAGATTTTAAATTTACTTTAATTGATTAATTAACTTGTCAATTAATTCTAGCTTGTTAGTTAAAGCTAACTTTCTAATTGACATACTTTTTATAAAATGTTATAATTCAAGCACTTAAGCATCAATTTGATGCTTATTTTTATGGATGTTTGTTAGTTAATTCTAACTGGAGGATATTATGGATAAGAAGTATAAACATTGGAATCAAGAAGTTAAATTAATACCTAAAATGATAAAAATATATTGTAAAGGGAAACATAGAACTAAAAGAGGCTGTTTATGTGCTGAGTGTAAAGACTTACAAGAATATGCACTTTTTAGATTATCTAAATGTCCATTTAAAGAAAATAAGAAGTTTTGTAGCTTTTGCTCTATTCACTGTTATAAACCAGAAATGAGAGAAAAAATTAAAGATGTAATGAAATACTCAGGCCCTAAAATGACATTAACTCATCCCATATTTTCAATATCTCATGTTATTCAAATGATTAAATATAAGAAAAAACTAAAGAAGGAGGAAAACTCTAATGATAGATAAGAACCTATTTAAATTACTTGGTAAGAATAAAAAATATATATTTATAGTAGTTATGCTTATGCTATTATCACTACTTTTAAATTTAAATATTACTTACTTAATATGTAAATCATTAAATAAAGCTATAAATAAAGATGATTTTAAATCATATATATCAATATCTATAATTATATTAATATGTATAATTTTAAGATTTATCTTAACTATATTAATATCAAATACAAAAGATATTCTAAGTAGAAATGTAAAAAAAGATTTAAGAGATAAAATGTATGATAAAATCTTAACTATAGGTACTAAAAACCTAGAAGGTATAAATATGGCAGGATTAACTCAAATTTCAATTGAAGGTATTGAACAATTAGATATCTATTATTCAACATACTTGCCACAATTTTTCTACGCAATGATTGCTCCATTTATTTTATTTGCTGTAACTGTAAATCTATATTGGAAAAGTGCACTTACTTTAATATTACTTGTACCATTAATACCAGTATCTATTATAGCTGTGTCAAAATATGCAAATAAAGTATTTGCTAAATACTGGTCTAAATATATCTCAATGGGAGATGGATTTTTAGATTCTATTTCAGGTCTTAAGGATTTAAAGATATTTTCAGCAGATAAACTTTATAATGATAAAATGAACAAAAAAGCAGAAGATTTCCGCCGTATTACAATGAAGGTGCTTGTTATGCAGTTAGCTTCAACCACAATCATGGATTTAGTTGCCTATGGTGGAGCTGGTCTTGGAATTGCATTTGTAATAATGGGTTTAAAAAATGGAAATTTATCAAGTATATCTACTGCTTTATTTATTATTTTAGTATCAGTAGAATTTTTCTTACCTATGCGTCAGTTTGGTAGTGCTTTTCATATTGGTATGAATGGTGCTTCAGCAGGTAAGAAAATTCTTACTTTATTGAATGAAGAAGAACCTATTTGGAATGAAGGTATAATTACAGATTGGAATATTCAAATTAGTAATCTAAACTTTTCATATAATAATGATAAAGAAGTGCTTAAAAATATTAATATGAGTTTTAATAATAAGGGGTTTTATGGAATTGTAGGTAAATCTGGTAGTGGTAAATCAACACTAGCTAATTTACTTTGTGCTAAATTAAGACCTCAAAATGGTGAGATCTTAATTGGTGGAAAAGAACTATCAACTTTATCTCGTATATCTTTTTATTCTCATGTTGGACTCGTATCATATAATTCATATTTATTTAATGAATCTATACGAGATAATTTTATAATGGCTAAACCAGATATTAAAGATGATGAAATCTATAAAGTTCTATCTTTAGTAAATATGACTGAGTTTATAAATGAAAATGGTGGTCTTAATTATGTTATTAAAGAAGATTCTTTAAATATCTCTGGTGGAGAACGTCAAAGATTATGTCTTGCGATAAATATAGTTTCTAATAAAGATATTTATATATTTGATGAGGCTACATCAAATATCGATATTGAATCAGAAGAAATTATTTTAAAAAACATTCAAAATTTAAGCAAAGATAAACTAGTGATTATGATATCTCATAGATTAGCTAATTTAGAAAATTGTGATTTAATTTATTTAATAGAAAATGGTATCTTAAAAGAAGAAGGTACTCATAAGGAATTATTAAACCTTAATGGTTCATATAAAACTTTATATGATAATCAAATATCGCAAGAAAAAGGTTATATGGAGGTGTAATGATGAAAAAACGTAGATTTGGACTTAAAATAATGTCATCACTTATCTTAATGCTAGGTTCACTTTCATATTTAATTTTACTTGCAGTAATAAATGGATCTTTAGGTTATTTAATGTCTATGGGTGTAACAGTATTTGCATCACTTGGTATTGCTAAATACTTAGGTGAAGCAATACCAATATCATATACATTAATTATAATACTGACTATTTCATGTGGTATTTTAAGAGGATTATTAAGATATTTAGAACAATATTCTAATCACTATATTGCATTTAAATTACTAGCAAAATTAAGAGATAAAATATTTAAATCTCTAAGAGTATTAGCACCAGCTAAAATGTTAGATAAAAATAAAGGCTCTTTAATATCTATGTTAACATCTGATGTAGAAACTTTAGAAGTATTTTATGCTCATACTATTTCACCTATTTGCATTGCTTTAGTAGTTGAAACATTAGTATTTTTATATGTAGGTTTTGTATCTAGTTTTTATTTATCATTATTAGCTTTAATAGGTTATATTATAATAGGTATTATTATACCTTTTGTATCATCAGCTTTACTTAAAAATAAAGGTGTAGAATATAGAGAGTCTTTTTCTTCATTTAATTCATATTATCTAGATTCTGTAAAAGGTATTAATGAAATAGTAATTTATAATGCAACAAACACAAGAAAGACAGAAGTTAATAAAAAATCAGATAAATTACTACTAAAAACAAAAGCGATAAAAAGAAGAAGTTCAATTACAGAAGCCTTAACAAATGGTTTTGTATCTATAATGATGATATTATGTCTTATCTTATCATTATATTTATATTATAAAGATATTTTAACAATAGGTAAGGTAATAATGTCACTTGTATGTATATTTTCATCATTTGGACCAGTTGTAGCATTAGGTGTTTTACCTACAAACTTAAATCAAACTTTTGCATCTGGAGATCGTGTACTTGATTTAATTGAAGAAAAACCACAAGTAAAAGAAATTAAAGATAAAAATGATTTTATATTTGAAAATCTTAAAGTTGAAAATCTATCATTTAAATATAATGAAGATGAAGTACTTAATGATATAAATTTAGAAGTTAAAATAGGAGAAATTGTAGCTATTATAGGTAAATCAGGTTGTGGTAAATCTACTTTATTAAATTTACTTATGAGATTTTATGAAGTAAATGATGGTATGATTAAATATAATGATATTAATATTAATGAAATTAATACTAAATCATTATACGAAAATGTTACTTTAATAAGTCAAAGCACATATTTATTTGATGATACAATCAAAGAAAATTTAAAAGTGGCTAATCCTAATGCTACAGATTCTGAAATTATTGATGCTTGCAAAAAGGCTTCTATACATGATTTTATAGAAACTCTACCTGATAAGTATGATTCTAAAGTAGGTTTACTTGGAGATAATTTATCGGCTGGAGAACGTCAAAGAATTGGACTTGCAAGAGCTTTTTTAAGAAAATCAAAATTAATATTACTTGATGAACCAACAAGTAATGTTGATTCAATGAATGAAGGTATTATTTTAAAATCATTAAAAGAATATAAAAATGATGCAGCCATAATATTAGTATCACATAGACAATCTACTACAAAAATTGCGGATATTGTTTATAAAATAGATAATGGTATTATGAGAAAGGAAGTATAATATGGATGATAATAATTTAAATGATATCTTTTCGGAAGAGGAAATATTTGAACAAGATATTGAAAGAGAAAATAAGCAGTTTCAAGTAAAAGATTTAGTATTTCTTGCTATTATTTCATCAATTACATTACTATCTAGTGCATTTATGCCATTAGTTGCTCATATACCTGTATTTGGTATAATTCAAATTGTTTTAGGACTTCAATTTTCATTATTCCCAGCAATAGGAATAATGAAAGTGCGTAGATTTGGTACTATGACATTTATTGCATTATTTTCAGGTATTGTTTTAATATTTATGAATACTATAATGTTTTTTTGTCTAGTATTATGTGCTATACTAGCAGAACTTATTACTTTTATAATATTTAGAAGTTACAAATCTGATAAAGCTTGTTTTCTTACTGCTTGGTTATACTTACCTTTATCTTTACCTTTCTTATATGTATGGTATCAAATAATAGGTGGAGAAGAAACTGTTGCTTCATATGCTAATAGTAATCCTTTTCTTGCAATA
This sequence comes from uncultured Clostridium sp., assembly GCA_964524125.1. GTDB lineage: Bacteria > Bacillota_I > Bacilli_A > Acholeplasmatales > Anaeroplasmataceae > CAG-307. Next base: position 2,632 of record CAZGBY010000060.1, on the reverse strand, counting down.
ATTATGAGTATATGTGTAATTATTTTATGTGCTGTTGGTTCTTTACTTGGCGTTAAAATATCTCGTGAAATGAAACGTGCTGGAGTTTTAAAAAAATGATAAGTAAAAGTAAAATATATCCACTACTTGGTATTTTATTAAGTATTAGTTTAGTAGTATTTACGTTAGTAAGAGCATCAGATTTTAATACTTTATATTTTATAGGTATAGTATATATAATATTTTTTATTACCGGATTTCATAAGGCTTGTATAAAGGTATTACCACTTGGTATTATTTTAACTGTAATATTTTCAGGACTAACTTATTTAATATATAAAAATATAACATCTACTTATCAAATGGCAAATAGAATGTTAGGTATTATAGTTGCTATAATACCATCAATGAGTATTTTGCCAGTTGATTTAACTAGAAATTTAAATCAAATTAAAATACCAAGAAAGATTACACTAGGTATGCTTATATGTTTAAACTTCATTCCAATTCTTAAAATAGAAGTTAAAAATATTAAAGAAGCTATGAAAACAAGACGAGTAAGTATTTTAAATCCTAAAATATTTTATAGAGCTTTTTTAATTCCTTTAACTATAAGACTTGTAAATATATCTGATACCCTAGCTCTATCTGTAGAAGCAAGAGGTTTTAAAATAGATGGTAAATCTTCTATTTATAAACCAGTTAAATTAAAATTAAAAGATATATTAATATTTTCATTGATAATTATATCTGCTATATTGGTGGTGATTATATGAATGCAATTGAATTTAAAAATGTATATTTTAAATATAAAAAAGAATTACCTATGATTTTAAATGATGTATCATTTAAAGTAGAATATGGTAAAATTACATTACTTAATGGCCATTCAGGTAGTGGAAAAACTACTATATTATCACTACTTAGTGGTGTCATTCCTAATTTGATTTATGGTTTAATAAAAGGTGAGATTAAAGTTAATGATAAAAATATAAAAGGAAAATCTATATCTGAAATTACAAGCGAAGTAGGTCTTGTTATGCAAAATGTAGATGAACAAATTATTCAATCATATGTTGAAGATGAATTAGCCTTTGGTTGTGAAAATATAAATATGGAACCTAACAAAATAAAAGAAAATGTTTCTTATTTTTCAAAATTATTAGAGCTTAATTTAAATGATAAAACTAAAACTTTATCAGGTGGTCAGAAGCAACGTCTTATATCTGGGTCTATTTTAGCTATGGGTCATAAGATAATAGTTCTTGATGAACCACTTGCTAATTTAGATACTAAGGGTGCTATTTTATTATTAAATACTTTAAATAAATTAAAGATGTTAGGTTATGCTATACTTATAGTAGAACATAGAATTGATATAATTAAAGATTATGTTGATTGTATATATTATTTAAACGAAGGAAAAATATCAAATATTGATAATATAGATTATTTTATTAGCTTGAATACTAATAAAATAATAGATAGTATTAATACTAAAGAAGAAGATATAATTATTAGTGTAAATAACTTATCTTATAAAATAGATAATAAATTAATATTAGATAATATATCATTTAATATTAATAAAGGTCAAAGATTATTAATACTTGGTGAAAATGGTGCAGGTAAAACTACTTTAATTAGATTAATTGCAGGTATTATTAAATCTAAGAAATGCATTAAATATAATTTAAATACTAAGAAAATACTTTCTAAAATAGGTTTTGTATTTCAAAATCCTAATTATCAATTATTTATGCCTACGGTATATGATGAAGTATATTTTAATTGTAAAGATAAAAAAATAACAGAAGAATTATTAAAATCTTTTAGATTATATGAATTTAAAGATTTACACCCTCAATCTTTATCTTTAGGTCAAAAAAGAAGACTTACTGTCGCAATGACACTTGCAAGTAAACCTGAAATATTAATACTTGATGAACCTACTGTTGGACAAGATTATGAATCACTTGTTTTAATGATTAATTATTTAAACGAATATCAATATAAGAATAATACAACTATTATAACTATTACACATGATAAAAGATGTGCAAATGCGTTTGGATCTAAGGTTATATGGATTAAAGATTCTAAGATATATAAAGAAGGAACAAAAGAAGTTATTAATGAATTTTTTATATAAACAAAAACAAGATGAGTTTACTTCAAATTCTCATCTTGTTTATTTTTTTGGAAATATAATAATTTATTATATTTCTATTTCTTCAACTAAAGTATTATGTTCTAATGTTTTATTATCATAATTATTACCAACTATGTATACTTTACCATGATAACCTTGTAAGGCGTTTTGATATCCTTTATTCTTAATTTGATCAATCGCAGTAAGTACATTATTATCTACTTTAAGTTCTACAATAATTGCAGGTTTATTTCCTCTTGGAATATATATAATATCCGCTCTTCCTGTTGTTGTATTTACTTCTTGAAGTTGTACATAGGTTTCAAGAAGTGGTAAGAAAGTTATTAGTACTATACAACCAAGTACACTTTCACTTGATTTATTAAAACTATTTGCTAGTAATTTATGATTTTCAGATAAAGCTTTATTTATGGGGTCTACATTACCATTAAATAATCCTTTAATAGATTCATTAGATAAATTAATTAATTTATTAAAAGG
>CAZGBY010000059.1:0-7231 GCA_964524125.1 uncultured Clostridium sp. | reverse complement strand
TAAAATAATAATATTATCACATTCTTTAACAGCTCTTACTCTTTGTCCAATTATAATTAAAGTTACGCCATCAATTTTTTTAATATTTTCCAAAATTTGACGTTCAGTTTCCATATCACAAGCAGATGTTGAATCATCAAATATAATTATTTTAGGCTTTTTAAGAAGTGACCTCGCAATACAAAGTCTTTGGCGTTGTCCACCTGATACATTAACCCCTGCTTGTCCTAAATCATAATCAAGGCCACCTGGTAAATTGCATACAAAATCATATGCACACGCATCACGTAAAGCTTTATTAATTTCTTCATTTGTTGCGTTTTTATTTCCCCATAATAAATTTGATCTTATAGAACCAGAAAATAAAACGTTATTTTGAAGAACAATCGAAATTGAATTTCTAAGTTCTTTTAAATTATAATCTTTAATTGAATTGTTACCAATAAAAATATCACCTTTAGATACGTCATATAGTCTTAATATTAAAGAAACCAATGTAGTTTTAGAACTACCAGTCCCACCCATAATTCCTAAAGATGAGCCTTCAGGAATTATTAGATTAATATTATTTAATACATAATTTTGACTTTCACTTTTATATTTAAAAAATACATCTTTAAATTCGATATCATAATTAGTTACAGATAAATTTTTTTGTGATTCCATTGTGTTTTTTTCTTTAAGTACTTCATTAATACGAGCAGCTGATGCGAAGCTTTTATTAATTAATATAAAAATATTAGATAACATCATTACAGAATTTATAACTTGAAGTGTATAAGAAAGTAATGCAGACAAAGTACCTACCTGTAAAGAATTATTATTTACAAGTCTAGCCCCAAGAGTTAATAATAATACTGTTACAGTATACATAGTCATTTCAAATGCTGGTGCATTAAGCACTGATACTTTTATAGTATTTGTAACAGTATTAGTAACATTTAAATTAGAATTATTAAACTTTTCTATTTCATAATCTTCTTTTACATAGCTTTTTACAGTTCGTATAGCTGTAACATTTTCTCTTACAATTAAATTTAAATTATCAATATTATTTTGTAATATTGCATATTTAGGTGCTGTATGTCTTACTATTAGAAATAATATTAAACTAAGTATAGGAAGTGCAGCTAAAAATATCCAAGCTAAACTTGGTGCTAACATAAATGATAATATAATACCCATTATTAACATCATAGGGCTTCTTAATATTGGTCTAATACTACCAGCAAGTGTTTGTTGCATAACAGATACATCATTTGTAAGTCTTGTAATTAAAGAATTTGTCTCAAAATTATCTAAATTTTCAAATGAGAAATCTTCTACATGCTTAAATAATTCAATCCTTAATTTATAAGAATAATTAGTGATTGTTTTAGAATTATAAATTGCATATAAATGTCCTGTAATTATAGAAATAATACTACAACCTATTACTATAATTCCATATTTAATAATACTATCAAGCGAACCTTGTTCTATACCTTTATTAATTATATCTTTCATAATAAATGGTATTAAAAGTTCAAAAAATGATTCTATTATTACAAGTAAGATAGTAATTATTAAATTTTTCTTATCATATTTTAAATAACTTAATACTTTTTTTAAATCTTTCATAATTTCCCAACTACTTTATTTTATATTTTCTTAAATTTATTTCTAAATGATATGCATAATAGTTAAAAATAAATTCATATATATTTTCAATATTTATATTTAAATTACTTAATGTTTCATCATTAATATTAGATAAATCAAAATTATATAATTTAATGATATCTTCTATTTCATATGAATTTTCCATTTTATGAATATAACATAAAGAATATCCTTCATTAATATTTAAAAATTTAACATCTTTTGTATTACAATATAAACATTCATCAAATACAGGTTTAATACCTAGTGGCATTAACATTTTTATTAAATATATAGCACAAAGTATTTTATAATCATAACCTTTTTCAATTTTTTCTAAAATTAAAGATAAAAAATTATATATTTTTTCATAATTTGTTTCACCAGTTAATTTAAGTGTTACATCTAGTAACATAAAAACATAAGATAATTTATTTAAATCCTTTTTAATATTAAAATATGGATTTATAAGTTCATAATTAATTAAAGATGGAAAATTACTATCTGTAATTTCCATCTTACAATTATTTAATATTTCATTAAAATTAAAATTTTTATTTTTATATGTTTTAATTCCTAAAGCTTTAATAGATAAGATACCTACATTTGTTAGGACATAACATATTTTAGAAGTTTCTTTAAAATCAATGTTTCTTAAAACTATCCCTTTTAAGTTTACTCTTTTCATTTAAAGTATCCTCCTTAGATTTTTGTTCTTTATATTTTAAATAGTCTTCTATCTTACCAGTTTTCATAAACTTCTTTAAGTATTCATTTTGCATAATTGCACCTCATTAATAGTATGCCATAATGCTTAAAAATTAAAACTTAAAATTAATTATTCTTAAATAGATATTTATAATAGTTTCAATTTAAAATATAATATATATTATATTAGCTTATATTTTTTTAAAAACATAAATGCCGGCATGTTATAACCGACATCAACCAGACATTTTTAATTAATAATTATCACGTTCATATCCTAAAGCTTTTAAATAATCAGGTCTATTTGTCCAATTCTTTTTAACTTTAACCCATAAAGTTAAATCAGCTTTAGACCCTAATAATTTATTAATATCACGGCGTGCAAGTTCTCTAACTTTTTTAAGTAAAGATCCACCAGAACCAATTACAATTTGTTTTTGACTATCACGTTCTACAAAAATAGTTGCGTATATTTCAACACGACCATCTTCTATTTCTTTCATCGAATCGATGATGCATGCAATAGAATGTGGAACTTCTTCTTTAGTAAAATACAAAATCTTTTCTCTTATAATCTCAGATACAATAAATCTTTCTGGATGATCTGTTATTACATCATCAGGATAATATTTAGGTCCTTCAGGTAATAAATTAACTAAAGAATTTACAAGCTCATCAATATTAACACCACATTTTGCTGAAATAGGGAAAACTTCTTCAAATGGGAATTCATTCATATAAGATAATATCGATCTATCAATATCAGATTTAGTCTTAAGTAAATCAACTTTATTCAGTAATAAATAAACTGGTTTTTTTAGTTCTTTTAAACGTTCAATAATCATTCTATCTCCAGGACCTAATGTTTCATTAGCACACGCCATAAATAAAATCGCATCTTGTCCTTTTAATGAATTATAAGATGATTCATTAAGTCTTGTACCAAGTTCACTTTTAGGTTTATGAATTCCTGGTGTATCTGTAAATATAATTTGAGCATCACTTCTTGTCAAAACCCCAAGTATTGTATTTCTAGTAGTTTGAGGTTTATCCGACATAATCGCTATTTTTTGACCAATAACACGATTTAAAAGTGTAGATTTACCTACATTAGGACGTCCAATTATCGTTACAAAACCCGATTTAAAATTAGTCAAGGTTATCAAAACTGTAAGGAAGTAAATCTCCTACAGTAAGCTCCTTAGTCTTACCTTCAGTATTTGCAAGGACAACTACTAAATCCTTACTTAAAAGTTCATTCATAACTTGTCTACAAGAACCACATGGAGAAATAGGTCCTTCTGTTGCACCTATAACACACATTTTTACAACATCATTTTTAAGGTCATAACCCAAGTTATGTGCAGTAAACATTGTACTTCTTTCAGCACATATACAATCTCCATAAGCGGCATTTTCTATATTACCTCCTGTAATATAATTTCCATCTTTCATTAAAAGTGCAGCTCCTACATTAAAATGAGAATAAGGTGTTCTTGCTTTATTCATTCCTTCAATCGCTTTTACAATAATTTCTTCCATAATTTTTACTTCCTTTCTAATCCTGCTTGAGCAAGTATTTCTTCTTGACGTGAAAACATTATTTTTTCATCACTTTCTGTCATATGGTCATATCCACATAAATGAAGATATCCATGAACTGCTAAAAAACCAACTTCTCTTTCTATAGAATGTCCATAATCATTGGCTTGTTCTTTAGCTCTTGGAATACAAATAAATATATCTCCAAGTTCATCTTCTGCATTAAAATTACATTCATCATTATCATTTAATGCAAAGCTTATAACATCAGTAACTTTATCAATATTACGATAATCTTTATTAATTTGACGAATTCTATCTTCATCAGTAAATATAATATTAAATATTTTATCATCAGCAATATGTGAAAATATATTATTAATTAAATTTTCATATGAAGTTGTATCTTCTTTAATTTCACTAACATAATTTATTTCCATATTATTCCTTCTTTCTTTTATAAATATTATACACCAATTTAATATTTCTAACAATAATAAGAAAAAATATATTTTATTTGATATTCACCTACATTAATTGAACTCGATTATGTATCTTCAATCCATAAACTATAAAATGAATAAATATTAATAATTGTTTTACATAAATATAAATCTTTATAAGAAAAACTAAAAATTTACAACATCTTCTTTATATACTCTTTAAACCAACATTCATTAATAAAATAATTATCTAAATCACCAATAAAATCATTAACAACACATCTAATTAATTCTAATTCCACTACATTTTCTCTATCATTTTCAACAAACAATAATCCAGATGTAAAAAGCGCATAAAGCAAATAACGTTCATTTCCATATATAGAAATTTCACATAAATGTGGTTCTAATAAATCAAACGTAACACTAACACTCGTATAATGCTCTGTTGAGTCTTTAAGTTTATATGTAAATTGAAACCTAAAAGTGTTATCTGCTCCTTGATATAACCAAATATAATCAACTTCAAACTCATAATCATCAACAGTTTTAGTTTCAAATGTAGAAGCTTCATACCTATTATATAATCTAAAGTTAATAATACCTAAATACATAGCCATTTCATATGTATTGCCATAATATGCAAAAACACAAAGACTAGTATTATATACACAGTCATTTGATAAATCTTTTAAAGTATTTCCACTAGGTTCATACTCAAATAAAATCCAATCTGTTGTATATTTAGCATTACTTGAATCATATTCGATGTTTTCAAAAGAAAATTCTTTATCATACTCTTTTATACAGTATGGCTCTACTTTATTTACATCTTCTGGTTTTGTATTTAAATAATATTTAACTTGATATGTTTCTTTTTCTTCATAATTTAAAACTATAATTATAAAAATTACAAAACCAATCATTAAAACAATACCAAAAATACATAGAATTGAGAAAATTACATTCGATTTCTTTTTCATACTAATAATTGTAGTCAAATTCTACTTAAGACCACATGAACTCCTTCTTTAAAATTTTTCTTTTATGTTTATGAATAAAATAAATCTTTTCTAACTTTTATAAAGTATATCATTCAAACTATTGTTACACATTAATGCATTACATATCTAAAAAATATCTTTTCTGATTTATAAAGTGTTTAATTAAAATTTTTTCATATAGTTAAAAGAATGATATTTTTTGCTTATAATTTAAAAAATGATATTAATTGTGAAATATTCTTTTACAAATATATTATACATCCATTTGTTACTTCTAACAATATTTATAAAATCATTCTTTACAAATACTTGATATAATTTGATCAATATCATAACCTGATTTAACCATGCTTGTCATAATATAATTAAATCCTAATTTAGTTAAAGAATCAATATCTTCTTTATTATTTACATCAGATACAATTATATTAATATTATAAACTTGTAATAAATCCTGAATTTTAACTAAATCTTCCATACTATATTTAGAAAATGTTGTTATATAAAACTTAGATTTATATTTAATAGAATAATCAATACTATTTGTAATTAAATTAATATATTCTAAATTTAAATCCAAGAAATTATAATCATCTATTTGAAAATATATATTTTTAGGATTTATCTTAAAAAATCTTAACTGCTCATAAATATAATTAATGAATTCTTGATTAATACTTTCTTTATGTATAGGAATAATTAGATGATAAACACCTTTAATTTTCTCTTTAAATTTATTCATTTCCATTAAAGAATGACATATTATATATTTATCAATTAATTCTTCTAATTTTCTTTTTTTAATAATAACCTCAAAATGATCATAAGTTGTATTAAAATTAATTAAATTAACTCTTGCTTTATATGCAAATATGTCATTAGTATTAAATGATACTACAGTATCATAAGTAAGTTTAATAAGTCCTGAATCAATCGCTTCAGAAATATGAAGTTCAAGTTCAAAATCATAATAAGCTTTATCATATAAATCACTATTATAATATACTAGTGTATTAGATTTTAAATTATTTTCTTTTAGTCCTGATAAAGTAAAGCTTAATTTATCGAGGATTTTTTCATTATTAAAATTAGAAGAACTTTGAAGGACTCTAAGTATTACGCCATTAAAATAAAGTTTAACTCTATTATTTAAATTATATAATTCTTCTGACAGTTCATCTAATAATTTGTTAAATACTTTTATAGTAGTTCTTTCATCATTTTTAGGTATAACTATTAAGAATTTATCACTATCATAATGATATGAAACACTTTCATATTTAACTGATAAGTTATTTAATTTTATACCTATAGCTTTTATTAAATCATTATGAAATTTAATACCATAAATATCAGAATAATATTTAAAATCTTTAGCATCAATTAACATTACAGAATACTTCTTTATTTTATTATATTCTTCTAAATCTTTAATAAAGTTTTTATATGATTTAATAGTAGTAAGTGAATCCTTGTAAGATTCTTTAATAAGTTTATTTTCATTTAATATTTTATTTGAAATATCACAAATAGATGATACTACTATTAATGATTCTTTTAATTCATATAAATACAAATATTCTTCTAAAGTTCTACCATCATATAATTTATATATAATACGTTCAAACTTTGATTTTCCTTCTTTTAAATTATTAATACAAGCTTTATAATTAACCTTATCTTTAGAATTAATCAAATCAAAATAATCATCTAAAGATAAATCTAATATATTTATATTTAATATTGATTTAGATGTTTCATTTAAATAGATATGATTATCAATTGTTTTTTTATAACCGATATTAATATTATTTATATAAAAACTATCTAATTTATTTTCTAGTTTATAAAAATCTTCTTTTATAACTTCTTTAATTTTATAAGACAAAATAT
>CAZGBY010000058.1:0-7701 GCA_964524125.1 uncultured Clostridium sp. | reverse complement strand
AACCCTAATAAATTAAGGAAATTAATACCCTCATATATAATAAATCCTTTTTTTGCGATTTTTTTTAATTTTTTTGTAAATTTCTTCATTTTTTTTGTTTTTTTGTTATTTATATACTTAAATATCAGTAATTATATTAAATTTTTACTTATAAATTTACTTCTAATACTAATAAAGTAGATATAACAGTTATTACTAAATAAATATAAAAATAAAAAAACACTGAAATTAATCAGTGCATTCTTTAGACTTTACATACATATCATAAAGTTCTCTTTTATCTAGTTTATAAATTGACGCAACTTCTTTAATTGCATCTTTTGATTTATAGCCAGTTTGAACTAATATATTGATTTTTTCTATTGGATTTACATCAATAACTTCTTCTTGAGTTTTACCTTCTACTATAACAACCATTTCTCCTTTAAATGTATCGCATACATCTAAAACTTCTTCAATTGATCCATGAATAAATTCCTCAAACTTTTTAGTAAGTTCTCTTCCTATACAAATTTGTCTATTCCCCAATACTTCTTTTAAATCTTTAAGCATTTCTTTAATTCTATGTGGGGCTTCATAAAAAATAATTGTACAAGGTTCATGTTTTAAATCATCAAGTTCTTTTTTACGATGAGATGATTTTGAGTCTAAAAATCCGTAAAACATAAATGGTTTTGGAGGCATTCCAGATGCTATTAAAGCTGCCACTCCAGCTGAAGCACCAGGAATGGGTGTAACTGGAATATCTTCTTTTATACAACGACGTGCAATATCAAATCCAGGATCAGAAATTACAGGAAGACCTGCATCTGATATAATAGCTACACTATTACCTGATTTAATAAAATCAATAATTTCATCTTCTCGTTGTTCTTTATTATATTCGTGATAAGTATGAAGTGGTGTTGAAATATTATAATATTCAAGTAATACTTTAGAATTTCTTGTATCTTCTGCATAAATACGTGAAACACTTTTTAAAGTATTAACAGCTCTAAAAGTAAAATCTTCTAAATTACCTATTGGAGTTGCTACTAAATATAAAATATCTTCTTGTTTATTATAACTATAAATTCTTTTCATAACTAGTACTTAACTACACGCATAGCTTTTTCACGAATATCACGTTCATCATAAACTATTTGCATTAAATCCTTACGTTTTTCCTGAGTAATATTTAATTCCTTTTCAATTCTTTCTAAGAATAAATGTTCTAATGTATTATATAAGTCATCTTCCATAGAAATTTGAACTAAGTTTAAGAATACAATATTTCTTACAGCTTGATTAGAATCCTTGAAAAAATCAATAGTTTCATCGATTGAATCAGATTTAGAGAATGTATATTCTTCTACTAATTCACTTCCAAGTTCACCATAAATACGAGAAATTAGTTTCTTTTCAACTTCTGCTGGTTTACCATCAATATCAATCATATAAACCGCGATATCAAGAAATTTTAATTTTTCCTTTTTTGTTAATAAGCTTAAAAACATATTATTCACTCCTTTATATTTACCTCATTCATTTTTATATATCTTAAGTACTTCTTCTGTATGTTTATTATCATTTGTATGAATAATAAGCGGTGGTAAAACCTGAAGTCCTCCAGAAAGTCCTTCTTTTCTACATTCAATTAAAATATGATTACATTTAGCGTCAACTTTAGGATATACAAATCTTAATCTTTTAGGTTCTAAATGATATTTAGAACACACACTTAGAATATCTAATAATCTATCAGGACGATGTACCATCGCAAATGTTCCACCATTTTTAAGAAGTGTTGAAGCTTCTTGAACTAATTCATCTAAAGTAATTAATACTTCATGTCTTGCGATTGTTTTTTCATCATTTTTATTTATATTAGATTTTCCTTCAATGTATTTAAAGAAGGGTGGATTAGAAACAACTATATCACAAGAACCGACACCAAACAGTGATGTTGCATTTTTAATATTGTCGTTAATAATTTTAATTTGTCCTTCCTTATTATTTATTTTAACACTTTTTAATGCTAAATCATAGGACTTTTTTTGAATTTCTATACCATAAATTAAAGCATTTGTATTTAAAGACATATAAAGAGGTATTGGACCATTACCAGTACCAAGATCTACAATAACCTTATCATTTTTCTTAATTGTTACAAAATTTGCAAGTAAAATAGAATCAAGTGAGAAATTAAACATATCTGTATTTTGAACTATTTTAATACCAGGTTTACCTAAAAGGTCATTGATAACTTCCATTATTCTAGCTCCTTAAGTTCACTAGAATTATCATTATCTTTTTCTTTATTATAGTCTCTTCTAGTTCGTACTAACTTGACATCATCAAATTTCAAATATCCAAAACCTTCTGTTTGCAAATATTTAACCTTTAAATTACGATTTAATACATCACAAGTTAAAACTTTTGCATCACCTTGTTCAGTAGATACTATATCTCCAATATCAGGTGCACTCCTTCTAAGTTCTAAATATGTATCATTTTCATAATTAATACAACATAATAATTTTCCACAGTTCCCAGATATTTTAACTGGATTTAAACTTAGGCTTTGATTTTTAGCCATTTTGACTGATACATTTACAAATTCTGTTAAGAAAGTTTGACAACAAACTATAAGTCCACAAGGGCCAATACCACCGAATACCTTAGCTCCATCTCTTGAGCCTACTTGTCTTAATTCAATTCTTGTTTTATAAGAATCTGCTAAGTCTCTAACTAAATCTCTAAAATCAACTCTACCTTCAGATTCAAAATAGATAATTAATTTTTGTCTATCTAACGTATATTCACAACCTAAAACCTTCATATCAAGATTATGTTTTTTAGCAAAAAACTTAGTTTTACTTAAAATATCTGGTTCTAATGATTTGTTTTCTTCAAATGTTTTTATATCATTCAAATTAGCTTTTCTCAATACGTCTTTAATTTCATTTGAAGCTTGATCTTTTGTAAGTTCAAAAGATTCACCTACAACTTCACCAAGCTCAACACCTCTAACAGTTTGTACAACAACTTTATCTTTATCATGAAGTTCTAATTTTGAACATCCAAAATAATATCTCTTACCTAATTGTTTAAATTGAACCTTACAGCACTTCATAAGTACCTCCTAAAATAGATTTACAAATAAATTGCTAATAATGTTTTTTGGCATTACATTATTTTGAAGTTTTAAAATTAAACTATAAACTAATTCTAAATTTTTTTTAGCATCTTCATAACTTATGTAATTTTTATATTTAGATATTAATTCAATATAACCTTTTAAATGAATATTAATTATACCATTAAAAAGTAAAATAATATCCTCATATAAAACAATTAGCAAATTTAAAAAATTATTTAAATTTTCATAGTTTTCAAAAAAACTAATATTTTTCTTTTGATATATGATAGCTTTTGATGGAGAATTAATTGATAAAAATTCTTTAAATAAAACATTTAAATTTAAAACATTACTATCACTTGAAAGTAATATCGCGTCTTCAATATTATTTGTAAGTAATGAAAGTATAGATGATAGTTCTTTATCTACACCTTGAGAAATTAACATGTCTTGTAGATTTCTATTATCTAATGCTTTAAATGAAAGTTTTTGACATCTTGATGAAATAGTAGGTAATATTTTAGAACCATTTGTAGTACATAAAATACCATATATACCATCTTCAGGTTCTTCTATAAACTTAAGTAAACTATTTTGACTATTTTGATTCATTTTGTCTGCATCAAGAATGACATAAATTCTAGGCCCTTTTACATTACTTGTTTTGGAAAATTCTTCTTGTAATTTAACTATTTGTTCTTTTTTTATTACTTTTCCATCAGGTTCTATTATATAAATATTTAAATGTTCATTTAATAATATTTGATGACAATTATCACATTTAAAACAAGGAACCTCTTCTTTACAATATTGCAACATCGCAAAGAAATATGCCATTTCTCTTTTACCTACACCAGATGGTCCTTCAAAAATATAAGCATGAGATAGTCTGTTTTTCTTTTTAGTATTTATTAAAATTTGTTTTATTTCAGATTGGAAATCTATCAAATCAAAGTTCATATCAATCCACCATTAAGCTAAATATTCATCAATTTTATTTAATATATCAGAAACTACACAATCTGGTTCTTGTTCACCATTTATAGAAATAATTCTATCTTTATATAATTCAGCCACTTGTTTATAACCATTATATACCTTTTCATGGAATGCAATTGATTCTTTATCAAGTCTATCAATCTTTCCTCTTCCTTGAATTCTTTTAAGTCCTACTTCTGGACGAACATCAATAAAGAAAGTTAAATTAGGCATATAGTCGAGTGCGAAGCAGTTAGCACTTAAAACATGTTCAAACCCTAAATCTCTAGCTACTCCTTGATAAACAAGTGATGAGTCTAAATATCTATCACATATAACTGCACAACCTTCATCAAGGGCAGGAATTACTTTTTCACGTAAGTGTTGCATACGACAAGCTGCATAAAGTAGTGCTTCAGTTTCATAACACATATTTGTATTATTCACATTTAAAATAACACTTCTAATTTGTTCAGCAATATCTACTCCGCCAGGTTCTCTAGTAGTTATAGTTTTGTATCCTTTTCCTTCTAAATGAGCCTTAATAGCATTTATTATAGTAGTTTTACCACTACCTTCTCCACCTTCAAGTGTAATAAAAATTCCTGACATAAAAATCATACCTCTCACTAAATTTCATATGTTAATATTTTATCACAAAATGGCTATTAAGTAAACGAATAACAAATAAATAAAAGAAAAAAAGAAAGTGGAAAAATCCACTTTCAAATTAATCACAGAAAATTAAATGTTTAAATAATAAACACCATAAACAATCAAGCCATCCTATAATAATACCAGAAGGTATTGTAACTAAAATAGCAATAATGTATTTTATCAATGAACCTTTCCTTAGTGCATGAGACCAACGAACACCAACTTCAATAACCCAGTTAACGACTGGTATTATAAGTAAAATAATTTGTACAAGTCTTGATTGTCTTTCAAACCATTTTTCCATATAAAATTCACTCCTTTTTCTAATTTTATTATACTCAAACAAAATTAAAAGTAAAGAAGTTAAAGTGTTTTTACAAAAGTTTTTTATTTATAAACATCATCTAAATTAATTAGGATATAATTATCTTTATTATCAAATCCACTTTTAGAAAAGAAACCTAATTTATTGTAACACAGACCTAATTGTTCTAATTGATATTTCTTTTTATTGACAATTTCATCATTTATAGGTTCTTTTGTAAATTTAACTTCATAAAAATCATAACCATTTCTATTTAAAGTTACAACATCGAATTCACCGTTAACTCTATTTTTAGGATCATCATAATAATATTTCCCTATTTTATATAATACTGGTTCAATTTCTTTTTCTAAATTTTTCCTAAGTAAATATTGTTTAGCTATTTCTTCATACTCATGAGGAACATATATAGTTTCAAAATCATTTTTTATAAACTCATCAAAAAATAAATCACTAGGCATTGTAGAAAAATATGAAAGTTTAGGAAAAATATAACGATAATAAAATAACGTCAATCTATCATTTATTCTATAAATACTTTTTTTATTAGACTCATCATTTATTGGAAAATCCTTTGTAATAATGTCCATTTTTATAAGTTTATTTAAAACATCAACTAAAGTAGGTGATGATGAAACATGAGATTTACTTAATATATCATTAAATTTTGAACATCCTTTTGAGATAGCTAAAAAAACTTCGTTTGTATTATTAAGCTTAGAAATTTCCCTTAGTAATGTATTTTCTATTTCATCTGAAAATCGAGCATTCGGTGAGCATATTAAATTTATAATATTTTCTTTAACTGATATATTATCATCAATAAATCTATTGTAATATGGGATTCCTCCAAATACTGAATAAATTTTTAACTTATCTTCATAAGAAAACTTAGGATAAAATTGTGACGATTCATAATAATTCATTTGTTTTAAATTAATTATCGTATCAAATCTATTATACAGCGGATTTCCTTCATATAATAAACCTTTCATTGTTTCAATATAAGAACCACTTAATATAAATTTAACATTGCTCGAATTATTATATTCATCTATCAAATTTTGAACAATACTGTCACATCCTTCAATTCTATCTCTAATATATGGATATTCATCAATCACAATAATTATTTTTTTTGTTTTTCCTAACTCAAACAAATATTTTAAACACTCTCTTAGTGTTGAAAAATTAGGTATAGGTATATGTAAAACATCAGGTATAAGTATAGATAAAATTTTAACATTACTTTCTTCTGAGGTTTTAGTACATTCAAAATAAATTTTAACACAATCTTCATCTAAAAATGAATATTTTATTAATTCACTTTTGCCAATTCTTCTGCGTCCATAAATTAAAATGCCTTCAAAATTTGTACTATTATAACTTTTTTTTAGCAATTTCAATTCTTGTTTTCTACCAAAAAATTCCGTTCGATTCCCTCCGACTCGGTTTCGTCCGAGTTAATTATATGTCATTTCATTAATGAATGCAATATGAAATTATAAAAAAAGACCCAAGGTTGAGAATCCCTTGAGTCTTTCTAATCCAAAATGAATATAGGTTAATTTGAAACTGTAATAATTAACGCTTAGAGAATTGAGGTGCACGACGAGCCTTCTTAAGACCGTATTTTTTACGTTCTTTTTGACGTGGATCACGAGTACACATACCAGCTGGTTTTAAGCTTTGACGATAATCTGGGTTTACAAGCATTAATGCACGAGTAATACCTAAACGGATAGCTCCTGCTTGACCTGTAATACCACCACCGTTAACATTAACTGAAATATCAAACTTTTCAGTTGATTCAGTTAATTCAAGTGGTTGAAGAACATCTAAACGAACAGATGGAGAAGGGATATAATCCTCAAAACTACGTCCGTTAATAGTAATAGTACCTTTACCTGCTTCTAAAACAACACGAGCAACTGCGCTCTTACGACGTCCTGTTGCTAAATATTGAACCTTCTTATTAGCCATTTTATATTCCTCCTTATGCCTTTACCTTAAATTCTACTGGTTTTTGTGCAGCATGTGGATGTTCACTACCTGCATAAACATATAAATGCTTTCTTTGAGCATCACCTAACTTAGTGTGAGGTAACATACCCTTAACAGCATATTCTACAATTCTTGTTGGGAACTTAGCCATAACTTCTTCTGCAGACATAGTAGTTAAACCACCATTGTATCCAGAGTGATGACGGTAGAATTTGTCAGACCATTTATTTCCAGTTAATTTAATTTTTTCTGCATTGATAATAATTACATTATCTCCACAGTCACAGTTAGGAGTGTAAATAGCCTTGTGCTTTCCTCTTAAAAGTGTTGCTACTTGAGTAGCTAAACGACCTAATGTTAAACCATTAGCGTCAACAACATACCAATTATGTTGTACAGTTTCTTTTGTTGCCATATAAGTATTCATTGTTTTTCCTCCTTAATATTGTCTTAATTTTAATAATTAAGGGCAAATGTGGATTTTAAATAAAAAATGTACCTTTTATAAAATACTATAAAACGATTAAATTGTCAACTGATTTTTCTTATTTAATTAGTTTTTGTTAAATGAAAAAGTAAATTCCGCTGTGTCACCGCTGAAAGAAATTCTTGAATG
>CAZGBY010000057.1:0-7850 GCA_964524125.1 uncultured Clostridium sp. | reverse complement strand
CCCCCTTAAAATCCCCTTTGCTATAATTCCACTTTAATTTTACAACTGAGGTTTTATATTTAAGTGAAATTTAAGTGATAAAGTTATGGAAAATTATCTTAAAAAATGTTATAATTAAACAACTTTTTAAGTTTTATTTAAATTAGTATATTTATAATATAATAATATACAATTATGAGAGTGATATAATGTGGATTAAAAAAAGACATAAATTTACAACAGAAATTTTAAGATTTATTTTTTTCTTTTACTTAAAATTTAGATATAACCTACACCATGATAAACCAATTAAAATAAAAGATGGTGCATTAATAATTTCAAATCATACTACAACCCTAGATCCTATAATGATAGGTTCTTTATTTAAAGACCCATTGTATTATATGGCATCAAAAGATATATTTAATCATAGATTTATTGGTAAATTAATAAAGTTTTTCGTAAATCCAATAGGAAAAGAAAAAGGGAATTCATCTGATATTCAAGCCATAAAGGATTGTATAAGAGTTTCAAAAGAAGGTGGAAATATTTGTATATTTCCAGAAGGAAATAGAACATTTTCTGGTTCGTTAGGTAATGTTGATTTTTCAATAGTTAAACTAGCCAAATTACTAAAAAAACCACTTATTATTTGCAATATAAAAGGTGGATATCCTACAGATCCTAGATGGGCAAGAACAATAAGAAAAGGTCGTATGGATGTATCTATTAAACATATTTATAAATATGATGAATTTAAAGATATGGTAAATGATGATTTATATAATTTAATACTTAGTGATATGACAGTTGATGATTATAATTTTTATCCTAAATATAAAGGAAGAAGATATGCTGAACATTTAGAAAAAATATTATATATTTGTCCTTGTTGTAATAATAAACATACTATATATACAATGAAAAATAAAATATATTGTTCAGTATGTAATTTAGAAGTTACTTATTTAAATGACTTAAAATTTAAATCAAATAAAGAAGAATTTAAAATGGAAAATGTTTTATCTTGGTATAACTATCAGCTTGATATTATAAAAAAAGAAAATCATTTAGATTCTAATGAGGTTATATATCAAGATAATATAGATGTTTATGAACCTAGAATGTATAAGAAAAAGAAAAAAATAGGTTCAGGTTTAGTTCAAATATATAATAATAGATTTGTTTTTAGATTAAAACAAGAAGTAATTAGTATTTTATTTTCAAATATAAAATCAATCACTTTAGTTGGTAAAATGAAAATGAATATTTATACAGATGATATTACTTATCAATTATTTAAAGATGATAAAACTAATTTAATAAAATATATGCATCTTTATTATATAATTAAAGGAAGTGAAAATTATGGTATTTAATTCGATTAATTTTTGGGATTATAATGCATGGAGTATTATAATTCAAATAGGTATTATTTTATTTGCAGTAATGGTTTCTAATATACTTAGGTGGAAGATAAATAAAGTAAAAAAATCATTACTTCCAACAAGTGTTATAGCAGGTAGTTTAATTTTTATAATAAAGTTTATTCCTAAAGTAGGTGATTTTGTAGATACATCTTTAATGGAAATATTAACATATCATTGCTTAGGACTAGGATTTATAGCACTATCTTTAAAAACAATCACAAAATCTAGAGATTCTTCTAAAAGAATAGTTTTGTTTTCTGGTTTGATTACAGTTAATGGATATTTAATACAAGCTATTATTGGACTTGGACTTAGTATATTACTTTCTTTATTTATATTTAAGGATTTATTTTACGCAGCTGGTCTTTTACTTCCAATGGGTTTTGGTCAAGGTACAGGACAAGCCCTAAACTTTGGTAATATATTTGAAACTTTAGGATTTAACGGCGGTGCATCATTTGGTCTTGCAATAGCGGCTATTGGTTTTTTTGTGGCTTGTATATGTGGTGTTATCTATTTAAATATATTAAAAGCAAAAGGTAAACTTAATATTCAACTTCAAAGAAAAGAAACTGCAAATGAATTAAATAGTGATATTTATACTAAAGATGAATCTCCACTTAACGATGGTGTTGATAAATTAACTATTCAACTTGCGTTTATAATGTGTGTATATCTATTTACATTTATATTTATATATTTTGCATCATATATAAGTGAAAACTATTTAGGTGACTTTGGAAAGAATACTTTGAAACCATTATTTTGGGGCTTTAATTTCTTAATAGGTTCATTACTTGCAATATTAATTAAGAAAATAGTATTATTACTTAGAAAGAAGAATTTAATGAAAAGAGACTACATTAATAATTATATGATGACAAGACTTTCTGGATTTTTCTTTGATTTAATGATTGTGGCTGGAATTGCGGCTATTGATTGGTCTAATTTAGATGGTATGTGGATTCCACTTTTAATTATTTGTACGTTTGGTGGGATTTTTACTTTCTTTTATATTAAATTTATTTGTAAGAAGATTTACCCAACATATGAATATGAAGCTTTCTTTTCAATATTTGGAATGCTTACAGGTACAGCTTCAACAGGTATGATTTTATTAAGAGAAATAGACCCAAATTATGAAACTCCTGCGGCTGAAAATTTAGTTTTACAACAACTTCCTGCAATTATTTTTGGAGCACCTTTATTATTACTTATATCTTTTTCAGGTCAAAGTCGGGTTAATTCTTATATAACGCTTGGAATAGTTTGTGCTATGTTTTTAGTATATAATTTAGTATTATTATGGAAATTTTTATTTAAAAGAAAAACTTTAATAGAATAACTAAAATAAAGATTATTATGAAACTTATAAGCTATATTAGTTCATAATAATTTTTTATTTAATAATTAAATAATTTTATATAAAAACTATTTTTAATTTGTTATAATTAATACAAGGAGGCTTTATAATGAATGAAACTTATATCTGTATCGATTTAAAATCATTTTATGCCTCTGTTGAATGTATAGATAGAGGACTTGACCCTTTAAATACTAATTTAGTAGTTGCGGATTTATCAAGGACTGAAAAAACGATTTGTCTTGCAGTTACTCCATCACTTAAACAATTTGGAGTATCATCAAGACCAAGACTTTTTGAAGTTATAAGTAAAGTTTTAGAAATTAATAGTGAAAGAAAAAAATTAAATAATAATAGAACATTTTTGAGAAAATCTTACAATTATAATGAATTAATTAATAATAATGCTTTAGAACTTACATATATTACAGCTAAACCTAGAATGTCTCGTTATATTGAAGTATCATCTTTAATATATGAAATATATTTAAAATATATAGCTAAAGAAGATATTCATGTATATTCTATAGATGAAGTATTTATAGATGTTACATCTTATTTAAAATGTTATAATAATGATCCAGAATTACTTGCAAGAACAATTATTAAAGATATCTTAGCACAAACTGGTATTACTGCAACTGTAGGAATAGGTACTAATATGTATTTAGCTAAAGTTGCGATGGATATTGTAGCTAAGAAGATGAAACCAGATGAAAATGGAGTGAGGGTAGCTACACTTGATGAAATATCTTATAGAAAAGTTTTATGGTGCCACGAACCTTTATCTGACTTTTGGCGAATAGGTCCTAAATTAATGTTGAGACTTAATAAGATGGGGCTTTATACTATGGGTGATATAGCCCTTGCATCAGAAGGATATATTAAAGGTTCAACAGAAGATGACTTATATAAAGAGTTTGGTATTAATGCAGAGCTTATAATTGACCATGCATGGGGATATGAAAATACGAGCATTTCTGATGTTAAAGGTTATGTACCAATTCATACAAGTTTATCTCAAGGTCAAGTACTAGATTGTGCATACGCTTATGATAAAGCTTTAATTATTGTTAAAGAAATGACTGAACTATTAAGTCTTGATTTGGTTTCTAAACATTTACTTACAAGACAATTATCACTTATGATAGGTTATGACACATCTAATATATTTAATCCGAATTTATATTTAGAAGATTCGATGATTGATAAAGATTATATAGGAAGAAAAGTACCAAGAGGGTGTCACTGTAGTATTAATTTAGGTAAGTATACATCATCTACCAAAACATTAGTTGAATACATTACTTATTTATTTAAACATATAGTAGATAATAGATTAACTATAAGAAGAATAAATATTAGTGCTAATTACTTACTTAAAGAAGAAGATTATTCACCTAAAATTAATAGGATTAATATGACTATTTTTGATGATTATGAAGAAATAGTTAAATATGAAGAAAAAGAAGAAAGTGAAAGAATTAAAGAATTAAATCTACAAAAAGCTTTACTTAATATTAAAAATAAACATGGTAAGAATGCTATTTTAAAAGGTCTTGATTTAGAAGATGGTGCCAAAACAATAGAACGTAATAAACAAATAGGAGGTCATAGTTCATAATGAGTTTAGATAAATATAAAGATATTATAAATATTATTCATCATGAACCAAATGCTAAACATCCTAGAATGACTATTGCTCAAAGAGCTGCACAATTTGCACCTTTTGCAGCACTTACTGGTTATGAAGAAAGTATAGAAGAAAAAGGAAGAAGTGTTTTAAATATTCCTACTTTAACTGATGATGATATTTCTATATTAAATGATAAACTTAATTATTTAAAAGAAAACTTAGATACTAAAGTTAGTATTGAATATTTTATATTAGATGAATTTAAAGAAGGATGCCATATAGAAAAGAAAGAAGGAAAAATAAAAAGAATTGATGAGGTAAATAGATTTATTAAATTTGAAGATAATGTTATAATAAATTTAGATAATATTATTAATATTTATTATTAATAATTAATTGGAGAGTAGTATGACAACATTTGTATTATATTTTTTATTAGAATTATTTATATATTTAGGGATTATTTATATATTTGGATATATTATATACTTAATTGATAAATTAATATTTAAATTAGGAATTAACCATAAAGTATATATTGCAACAGGGATAATTGGTACAGTTATACATGAATTTTCACATGCACTTATGTGTATACTATTTAATCATAAGATTACTGAAATGAAATTATTTTCTCCATCTGATGATGGTACACTTGGATATGTAACTCATACATATCATAAGAAAAATATATATCATAGAATAGGTAATTTCTTTATTGGTATAGCACCTATACTTGGTGGTACTTTAGTGATTTATTTATTATTATATTTTTTATTACCAAATAGTTGTTTGGAAATAATAAATAATAATACATCATTATATAATTATATAGCTGATGGTAATTATTTACATATTTTAAAATATTTTTGGTCTAATGTAAAAATTATTTTTTCATCATATAATTCATGGCAACTTTACTTATTCTTATTTATATCAATGTTTATATGTATGCATATGAATTTATCAGGTGCAGATGTAAAAGGCTCACTTGGTGGTCTTCCTTTTATAATAATTATATTACTTGTAGTTAATGGATTATTATATTTAATATACTTACCTGCATTTGAGGGTTTCTTTAAAATATCTTTAACTATTGGTACTTGGTTATTTGCATTCTTATCACTTTCTTTATTTTTATGCTTAATTGAACTTGTAATATTTATGATAATAGCAGGTGTTAAGAGATTATTTAAAAGATAGGTATTAAAATAGTTTAACCGATTTGATTTTATAAGTTTAGTATGCTAGAATTAGATTAGGAATATAGGAAAGGAATTAAACCTATGAAATATATAGAAACTGAAAAAGTAGAATTGAAAAGAATTTTTAATGAGACTATAGAAAAAGAAATTGTAGCTTTTTTAAATACTAATGATGGGACTATTTATATTGGCATTGAAGATGATGGTAAGATAATTGGAGTTGAATCAACTAAACTTGATGAAACAATGAAGAAGATTTCTGACATTATTTCTACTGGAATTTTACCTAATCCACAGGAATATGTTAATACATCAGCAAAGTTAGAAGAAGGTAAATGGATTATTGAAGTTAATGTAAAAAAAGGCAAATCATTATATTATATAGGTAAATTTGGTAGAAGTTCTAAAGGCTGCTATATTAGAGTCGGTACTAGTTGTAGAAGTATGACTGAAGAACAAATTGAAAGAGAATATATTAAAACATTGAGAATTCCAAAGATGACTATTGTAGAAATGAAAAGCCCTAGAGAAGATTTAACTTTTGATGAATTTAAAACTATTTTATCATATAAACACATTCATTATAATGAACATTCATTTAATCAAAATTTTTATTTAAAAAATGAGGATAATAAGTATAATTATTTGGCTTATTTATTATCTGATCAAAATAGCATATCAATAAAGGTTTGTAAGTTTAAAGGTACGACTAAAGTTGATTTCTTATCTAGAAAAGAATTTGATGATGGTTGTATATTAAGAAAAATGGAAGAAGCGTTTGATTATGCTGATAATGTTATTAATTTAATTCAAACAGATGTATCAGGTGGAAATAATAGAGTGGATACTCCATTACTAGATAAAAATTCATTTAAAGAGGCATGGTACAATGCTGTATGTCACAATCTATGGATTTCAAAAATACCACCTGCAATTTATGGATTTGAAGATAGAGTAGAAATTATATCTCAAGGTGTATTAAGAGATGATTTAACTGAAGAAGAATTTTTTAATGGTGTATCAAAACCAGTCAATGAAGAATTAGCTAACATATTTTTAAAATTAAAATATATGGAACAATCTGGTAAGGGAATTTCTACGATTATTTCTAAATATGACAGAAGTGTTTTTCATTTTGGCTCATCATTTATTCAATGTGTTTTGCCCTTTAATATTGTAGATAAAGAAAAATATTATCAAATAATTGGTAAAGAACAAAATGTCCATCAAAATGTCCATCAAAATGTCCATCAAAATTCATATTTAGAAAAGATAACTAATTTGATAAAAAATAATAAAAATATAACATTAAATGAAATGTCATTAGAAGTTGGTATGTCAGTTAAAACTGTTCAAAGAGCAATTAAAAAATCTGGTAATATTAAATATGTGGGTTCTTCTAAAACTGGTCATTGGGAAATAATAAATGATTAAAGATTACTTATATGTTTTTATTGTAACTAATATATAAGTTGTAATACCAAGTTTAAAAATGAATATTTTAAGTAGATGATTATAACTTTTATTTTAAATGAATATTTTAAAATAAATTAATTTAAAAGAAGTTTTATGAACGATATTTATATTTTAAAATCTAAGTCAAAAAAGAGCGAATTTTAAAATGATTCACTCTTTTTTTGATTTGGTTTTAATTAATTTTAAAATA
Organism: uncultured Clostridium sp.; assembly: GCA_964524125.1. GTDB lineage: Bacteria > Bacillota_I > Bacilli_A > Acholeplasmatales > Anaeroplasmataceae > CAG-307. The sequence continues at coordinate 571 of CAZGBY010000057.1, read as the reverse complement.
ATAAATGTTAAGGATGTTAATACTATTATACTTGATGTAACAATCAGTATTATTAGTCCTTGTAAGGTATAGAAACTTTCAGTAATATAAGATTTTTGAACAAGATTGATTATTGATGATACTAAAATAAATAATGATAGTAAACAAATAATACTTATAATAATTGAAATTAGTTTATTTTTAAAATTCATCTTTTGTACCTCCAATACATTTTAAATCGTTAGTTTTAATTATTTAAAATTTTATAACTCTTATTAAGTTAATATTGATATAATATCATAATAATTTACATTACTATTGTATTCAATAGATTTTTAACCTCATAAGAATCATTACATCCATATTATTCAATTTCATTTTACTATTTATGTTTATGAATGTCAAATTTTAAGATGTATAATTCAATATATGCGTTTTAACATTTATATATGTTGTTAAAAAAAATCAATGCTTAATCTTTTATTTAAATCTATATTCAATTAACTATAATATTTTCATAAAAAAAGATATAAAACATTATTATAAATGGTAAGATAAGAGTACCCATTTTTGTGCACATAAGTGTCCCCAC
>CAZGBY010000056.1:0-7858 GCA_964524125.1 uncultured Clostridium sp. | reverse complement strand
TTAAATAATAATTAAGCAGAGCTTAAAAACTCTGCTTTTTTAATAAAAAAATTTAATTCGTAAAAAAATTATTTTTGTCGAATTGAATTTTACTCGAAATGATAATATATCGTTTTAAATACATTATTTTATAGTATTTGCTTGATATATTTGGTATTTTGCATTATAATATTAATACTATATAGGAGGCGGATATGTATGTGGAAATACGTTGTTAAAAGATTACTTTTAGCTTTAATGACTACCGTTATTATTTTATCAATTACATTTATCCTTATAAAAATGTTACCATATTCAAAACCAATTGGTACTAATGAAACTATGTTTAGTTACTATATGAAAGAAGTTACTGATGGGTATGTATATAAGTTAACAAAAGAGACTACAAAATATGGTGAACTTTTATGGTCATATACTGATCCTAATGGAACTACTAGTTATTTTTATGAAGTTCCTGTTATGACTCAATATTTTAATTGGATTAAAAATATCTTAACATCTTGGAACTGGGGAACTTCATCATATATTTCTACAGGTTTGAGTGCTACAACAATTATTGGTAGTAAAATTGGTGTTACAATGAAATTAAATATTATTTCAACTTTAATTGCCGTACCTCTTGGTATTTTACTTGGTGTTGTTGCGGCACTTAAGAAGAACAAACCAACAGATCATGTCATTTCAACACTTGTAATGATTTTTATTTCAATCCCAAACTTTGTTTTAATATCATTTGTAATGTTAATTTTTTGTTATAAACTCGGATGGCTTCCAACACAATGGCCTGCTTCAACAGCCCCAACAAGTCAAAAAATATTAGCATATATTGTACCTGTACTATGTTTATCTTTTGGATCTATTTGTGGATATTGTAGATTTACTCGCGCAGAACTTTGCGAAGTTATGTCTTCTGAATATTTATTACTTGCAAGAACAAAAGGTTTAACTAATCGTCAAGCAATTATAAGACATGCACTTAGAAATGCAATGGTACCAATTGTACCTTCTATATTAGCAGAATTTTTGAGTATTATGGGCGGTTCTATGATACTTGAGAATTTATATGGAATTCCAGGTATTGGTTCACTATTTGTTGAAGCTATAAGTGGTAAAGATTATAATGTATTATTTGTAGATATGGCTATTTTTACTACATTTGGATTATGTGCTGGTGTTTTAGTTGATATATCTTATGGATTTATCGACCCAAGAATTAGAATGGGGGCGAAGAAATAATGAGTAAAGATTTAAAAACATATGATGCATATGGAAATGAAATTATTTTAACGGAAGATGATTTTAAATTAACAAATGATCAAGAAAAAATATCTGATGAAAAATTTAACACTAAAACTACTACATTTGCACGTGATGCATTTAAAAGATTTTGTAAAAATAAATCATCTGTTGTTGGTGCAATTATCATTGGTATTTTAATTATCTTATCTATTTTTGTACCTTTATTTTCACCTTATGAAGTGTCAAACACAACAAATCCTGAGCAATCAAAACTACCACCTAAATTATTTAGTGCGGGTACAGGTTTTTGGGATGGAACTAATAAATATGAAAATCAAGTATATGATTATGAACTTGAAGAAGTAGCAGGTGGTTCATTTTTAAACGATTGTATCATCGAAAAATCAATTGAATTATCAGATATTACTACTACAAATCAGGCTGTAACTGGTGCTCATGGTGGATACATTTTATTAATTCAAGATGCAAATAATATAGATTCTTTAATTTATCAAAATGCAAATAAAGTAAATATTTCATCTTCTGATAATGTCATTTTAACTCTTGATTTATTAAGTGATGAGATTACATCTAAAGAATTTGGTGATATTACTTTATCATCTTATAAAGTATATTTAACTGGTGATGAATCACAAGATAAAATTTATTTGAGTAATTCTTATTCAAATTCTTATGGGATTCAAACGTTTAACTTATCTCAAACTTTAAAAAATCATAACATCGAAACTTTATCTAACGCTTCTATTTGTATAGAAATTCAAGTTTTAAAAGATTCTAAAGCTTATATTGGTATTAAATCTTTAAATATTTCAAGCTCTAATGAAAATTCAACGCTACTTGGTTTATCATTTGATGATGCAAATGAGCAAGTATTATTAAATAGACTATCTGATGGGTCATATCCTTCAAATTATTGGTCTGCAACTTATTGTTTAAGAAAAGTTTATCAAGCAAATATTCAATATATTACTTTTAGATATGATGAATACAAAGCAAAATTAGGCACTAAGACTATCGAAATTTCTGAAGATGATATTAATTCATGGCTTGATGCTAAACTTTTTGAAAAAGAAATAATTTCTTCTGTAGTTGGTGAGGATAATGAAACAAAAATAACATTTAAAGTAGTAAATGTTAAAGAAGATTGTCCATTAATTGAAGGCTCAATTGTAGAAGAAGTTGTTTTACAACAATATCTTAAAGATGATAATGGTATTTGGAGTTGGAAAAATTTTACAACATACAAGGGTGATGTTACACTTTATAAATATAAAGGTTATTCATCAATGCCATCATATATTTTTGGTACTACAGATAAAGGACTTGATTTATTTACACTTGCATTTTTTTCTTTAAGAACATCATTATTACTAGCAGTTGTAGTATTTGCAATTAACTTTACAATTGGTGTTGTTTGGGGTTCTATATCTGGATATTTTGGTGGAAACGTTGACCTTGTAATGCAAAGAATTACAGATATATTAAGTGGAGTACCATTTATTGTTGTAATAACACTTTGTATCCTTCATTTAGGAAATAATGTAGCTACATTTGGTATAGCATTGTGCTTAACAGGTTGGATAGGTACAGCTAATCGTACTAGAACACAATTTTATCGCTTTAAAGGAAGAGAATATGTACTTGCATCTAGAACACTTGGAGCTAAAGATTCAAGATTAATTTTTAAACATATTTTACCAAATGCACTTGGTACAATTGTAACTGGTGCTGTACTTATGATTCCTAGTGTAATTTTCTCAGAAGCTACGTTAGCTTATTTAAATTTAGGTCTACAAGGAACTGCATCATTTGGTGTATTGTTATCAGATAATCAAAAATATTTATCAACTTATCCAATGTTAATATTAATGCCAGCTGTAATAATTTCATTACTTATGATTTCATTTAATTTATTTGGTAATGGTTTAAGAGACGCATTAAATCCATCTTTAAAGGGAAGTGATTAAAAATGAAAGAAAATAAAATTTTAGAAGTAAATAATTTAACTGTTTCCTTTAAAACTGATAATGGTCTTGTAAAAGCTGTAAGAGGTGTATCTTTTGATCTTAATAAAGGTGAAACACTTTGTATTGTAGGTGAATCTGGTTCGGGAAAATCAGTTACATCTAAAGCAATTATGGGTATTCTTGCTAAAAATGCAATTGTAGAAGATGGCACAATTATGTATGAAGGTAAGAATTTACTAGAAATATCAGAAAGCGAATATGTAGGTATTCGTGGACATAAAATTGGTATGATTTTCCAAGACCCTCTTTCAAGTTTAAATCCTATTGTTAGAATAGGAAAACAAATAACTGAATCGACTTTAATTAATAGTAATAAATTAAAATTAATGTATAATAACTTGATTTCAAAAGAATTTATGGATTATCAAAATATTATATCTACTCGTGATGCTAAGATAAAAAAACTAGATTTTGAATTTGAAAATAAAATTAAAAGTTTAGAAAATGAAATAGAAGATAAGGATAAATTAAAACAAAAGATTAAAGAAGAAAAGCTAATTTTAAATAAAAATAAAAAAGATGAAATACAATCTTGTAAAGAAAAGCTTGTTATTGCTAAAGAAAAATTAAATGATGCCAAAGCTTTAGCTAAAGTTAAGGTAAAAGAATATAAATTAGAATGTAAAAATACTTATCTTGCTAAAATATCTTCATATGAAAAAGAATTACTTAAGGAAATAGAAAAAGTAAATTTAGATTTTAAAGATTATGATTTTACAAAAAAGATTGTTAAATTAAATCTAGAACTGAATAATAAACTACAAGAAATTAATTCTCTTAAAGAAGAATATAAAAATACAAAGAAGTTTAATGAAGAAAAAGTAATTTATTTAAAAGATTCTTTGCATACAAAACAAATAGAATTTAAAAATATAAAAAAAGAAATTTATGAAACAAAAAATGCTCATAAGTTGGCTTTAAATAAAGTTCAAAGTAAATATAACGATTTACTTAATAAAGCTCATGAAGAATATATTGATAGTTTAAAAATTACTAAAAAAGAAGCTAAAAGAAGAGCTTTAGAAATCATGAAGGAAGTAGGAATCCCACAACCCGAAAAAAGATTTAGGCAATATCCATTTGAATTTTCTGGTGGTATGAGACAAAGAATTGTAATTGCGATTGCACTTACTGCAAATCCAGATGTACTTATTTGTGATGAACCTACAACTGCACTTGATGTTACTATTCAAGCTCAAATTTTAGAACTTATTAATAAATTAAAGAAAGAAAGAAATTTATCTTGTGTATTTATAACTCATGATTTAGGTGTTGTTGCGAATATGGCTAATAGAGTAGCAGTTATGTATGCAGGTAAAATTGTAGAATATGGTAAAGTTGATGAAATATTCTATGATCCAAAACATCCATATACTTGGGCACTTTTATCTTCAATTCCTGATGTTGATTCTAACGAAAGACTTGATGCAATCTCAGGTACTCCACCTAATATGATTTATCCACCAGTAGGTGATGCGTTCGCCGCAAGAAATAAGTATGCTATGGAAATTGATTATAAATATCAACCACCATTTTTTAAGGTTACTGATACACACTATGCAGCAACTTGGCTTTTACATAAAGACGCACCAAAAGTTGAGATGCCAAGTATTGTAAAAGAAAGAATTTCAAAAGCTATAAAGGTAGGTGATTTTAATGAGCATAAAGACTAAAACTCCAGCAAATATCGATGAAGAAACACTTGTTCTTGTTGATAATGAAACTGCTAATGTCTTAAATAATGAAGATGATGATACACAACTTTCTGATTTTGCTTATAAAATCAATCCACGTATTAAAACTAAACAAGAACTTATTGATAATAATGTTATATTATCAGTTAGAAATTTAAAACAATTTTTCTTCTTTGGAAGTGGACGTAATCGATCAAAACTAAAAGCGGTTAATAATGTATCATTTGATGTAAAAGAAGGAGAATGTTTAGGTATTGTTGGTGAATCTGGTTGTGGAAAAACTACAACTGGTCGTTCAATAATTAGACTTTATGATATTACATCCGGTTCAATTTATTATAAAGGATATCGTATTTCTGCAGGTGATAGATGGAATAGAAAAGAAATTAAATATACTAATATTCGTTTGAAACAAGCTGTTAAGAAATTTAAAAGAGAAGCTAGTATGGAAATTTCTAAATTATCAAAAGATGATCCTAAATACAATGAACTTGTAAGTGATATTAAAAGAAATTGTCTTGATAAAATAGCTCAAAAAAGAAATGAAGCTTATCAAATTGTATCAATACAAAAAGAAAAAATTAAACAAATTCATTATGATAATAAACATGTAAATAAAAAGATTATGCGTGAAATTCAAATGATTTTTCAAGATCCTGTTGATTCACTTGATCCTCGTATGACTGTTGAAGATATTATTCAAGAAGGATTGATTATTCAAGGTTTTAAAAATAAGGAAGAGAATCATAAAAAGGTTGTTGAAATCTTAAATAAGGTAGGACTTGTTGAAGATCATGCGTCTCGTTATCCCCATGAATTTTCTGGTGGTCAACGTCAAAGAATTGGAATAGCAAGAGCTTTAATTATGAATCCTAAATTATTAATTTGTGATGAACCTATTTCTGCACTAGATGTATCAATCAGAGCACAAATTATTAATTTACTAAATGAATTAAAAGAAGAATTGGGACTTACTTTAATATTTATTGCCCATGATTTATCTGTAGTTAAATATTTTTGTGATAGAATAGCTGTAATGTATTTTGGTAAGATGGTTGAACTTACTACATCTGAAGAATTATTTAAGCATCCATTACATCCATATACAAAAGCTTTACTTTCTGCAATACCAAAACCGGATCCGAAACATGAACGTGAAAGAGTAAGACTTATTTATGATCCGGCTAAAGTACATGATTATAAAGAAGATAAACCAGAACTTAAGGAAATTATTCCAGGTCATTTTGTTTATTGTAATGAAAAAGAAGCTAAAGAATATTTAGAAGAAATTAATAAGTAAATATATTACCAGAGGATTTTATCTTCTGGTATTTATTTCTAAATTTTAATAATATTTATATACTATTTTTTAAAAAAGAGTATAATATATATAAAGGTGTGTGATTATATGATAAATAAAAAATATGTAGAAGAACACCCTGAGACTCGAAAGAAATTAAAGGTTTTAGGTTATATATTTCTAATACCAGGTATCATATTTGTATGTGTTGCTGCTGGAGGATTATTGCTTGGCAATACTAGTCCTTTTTTCTTAGGATTTATCGGAATTCCATTGGTTGGAATTGGTGGAAATTTATTAAGATTTGGTTATATGCATCAAGTTTCTGATTTTGTAGCAGGAGAAGTTTCACCTACAATTTCAAGAACAATTAATACAGTTAAGGATAATTTAACTAAGGATAATGTTAAATATTGCTCAAATTGTGGATGTGAAAATTATAAAGAAGCCAAGTTTTGTTCATCTTGTGGAAGAAGTTTTTATTTAATATGTCCTAAATGCAATCATACAAATGATAATAATTCTAAATATTGTTCTGAATGTGGAGAAAAAATTAACGATTAGATTGAGGTGTTTAATATGATTAAATTATATACTACAAATAGTTGTTCATCTTGTAAAAAAGCGATTAAATGGTTTAATGAACATCAAATACCATTTGTTGAAAAAAACTTATTTACAGAACCTATTACAAAAGATGATATTAAGATAATGCTTGAAAATACTGAAAACGGATTTGATGATATTATTTCAACTAGATCTAAAGTATTTCAAACATCAAATATTGATATAGATGATATGAGTTATAATGAACTTGTAGATTTTATTATTGAAAATCCAAGTGTATTAAGAAGACCTATAATTGTTGATGATAGAAAATTACAAATTGGTTATAATGATGATGATATTAGAGTTTTTATTCCTTCAGAACTTAGAAAAATTCTTCCTTGTGAATGCTCTGAATGTGAATATAAGAAATTAGTAGAAGAATATTTAAAAAATAAGAAATAAGGTAGAAATGAAATGATAATATTGTTATTTGGTGTTGCTCAGGTAGGTAAATCAAGTGTTGCGCAAGAACTTGCAAATAAACTAAATTTCAAAATGATTGATATTGATTATTATATAATTGATAAATATGATAGTGTTGAAAAATTTCAAGAGATTTATAAAGATGATGGTTATAGATTTCATATTAAAACTGATATGTTATTAGAATTTTGTAAAAATAATGATGATATCGTAATTCCAGTAAGTCCAATATATTCTTTACCAGAAAATCTAAGAATTATTAAGGAATTACCTAATGCTATAAAATTTAATTTAGTCGCAAACGAAAATACTATTTTCAAACGTTGTAATTTTTATGATGAAAAAGGTATAATATCAGAAGATTCTTATGAATATAAAATGGCACATAAATTAGAGATTATTAACGGTATTAGATATGATAATTTATCAAATGATAATGAATACAAGTTTTATGAGAAGATTGATACTACTAATTTATCAATTAAACAAACTGCAAACGAAATCATAAGAAGAATTAGAAAACTGAAGAATAATTAAAAAAATAT
>CAZGBY010000055.1:5706-8429 GCA_964524125.1 uncultured Clostridium sp. | reverse complement strand
AGTAAAATATTTATATACTGGTATTAATAATTATGATGGTGAGTTTACAGTAACATTATCTGAAGAAATAGAAGAGTTACAATACTTTAAGTTTAAAGATAGTGATACTTATAAGTTTAGTGAAATATCTACTGGTATAATATTGAATGAAGTAGAACATACAAAAGGTAATAAAGGTGAAACTGAATTATATTTAGATAATTTATCTGTTGGTACAAAGATTAAAGATATAATAGATCTACTAGAAAATTCATCCTCACAAACTACAACTATTAAAGCATATACAGCAAAGGATGAGTTAATTTTATCATTGTTTTATAAAAATAGTTTAATTACGACTAATACGAAAATAAATCTTTATGATTCAGAAGATAATTTATTAGATTCTTTTAGTCTTATTATAAGAGGCGATGTCAATGGAGATGGAAGAATTAATTTAATTGATTTAGACATTATTCAAGCTTCTTTAATGAAAATATATGACGAATTTATATATTATATTGCGTCTGATGTAAATAATGATGGAAAGTTAACAGTAAAAGATTATAAATTACTTGTATAATTGAGGATAGAATTATGGAAAATAGATTAATAAATAAATTATTAAAATTAATATTACCAATAATGATATTAGTTTTAATATTCATAATTCCATTTAAATCTCAAGCAGATGATTATGATTGTAAATTTGAAATTAATTACATTGAATCTGATAATGAAAATGTAGATTTTTATGTAGACATTACTTTAAAAGCCATTAATGAAATTGAAATAAATAGATTACTTATTATGCTAGATGCTAAATTTGATTCTGACGATGAAATAATTAGCAATGTTCCTGGAATATATTATATTAAAACTTTAGAAGAGTATTGTGAAATTAATTCTAATATCAATGTTGATTTAACATATAATAGTTTAGGTGAAGCTGTATTGATTTATTATACTGGAACGATGAGTTCTACACTAACTCTTGAAAGTGGAGATTCTATTAAAATCATGAAATTAGCATTTGTTTTTGAAAAAATGGAAGATGAAGATATACAATTGCCTGATTTTAATGGTGATTTCGAATTTAAACTAAAAGCAACTTCTAGAGTTGCCTTAGGTTCGACAAGCTATAAATGGGAAAGTGAATCGAAAATATTAAATATTGAAAATATTAAAGAAAATTCTTCATCAGGTGGTTCAACAGGAACTGGTGGTTCAGGTTTTGAAGGTGAAGGCGATTCAAGTAATTCAGGAATAGTATCAAATGGTGGTCAAGGTAGTGATTTTTCAAGTTATGACAATTCAAAAATAACTTTAAATATATCATTAAATTCTAATTCTACGAATAAGAAACTAATGATTGACTTTGAAATTGAAATACCTGCAAATTATGTATTTAATCAAATAGGCTTTAATCCATTGATGTATTTTAATGATTCAGGTTCTTCAGAAATATTAGAAAATTACACTAGCAGTTCATATATTAATAATTTTTATTATAGTTTCAATGAAGATTTAGGAATTTTAATTGCGGAAAATGAATTTTCACACTTCTTAATTTATGGTATTCAAAATCAAAATTTTGATATCAAAGAGGATATAACAATCTATCTTGCAACATTAGTATTAGAACTTAAAGATGACGTAGATATAAATAAATTAAGAATTTCATTTGAAATTGATGATGATACTACATATATTTTAAAATATGGAGATATATTGTTTTCTGATGTATTTAACTTTACAGATCTAATAATCACGTTTGGTGAATCTTCTGGTAATGATGGTGAAGATACTCCATCTAAAACATCATATACAGTAACATTTAATTCAAATGGTGGTACAACTGTAGAAAATCAAACAATTACGTCAGGAAATAAAGTTATTCAACCATCAAATCCGACAAAATCAGGATATACATTTAAGGGATGGTATGAATCACTTAATGATACAACTCCATTTAACTTTGATACTATAATCTCTTCTGATTTAACATTGTATGCTAAATGGGAAGAAAATACATCATCTGGAGGTTCATCTGGTTCTGGTGGTTCAGGTTCTGAAGGTGAAGGTGATTCAAGTAATTCAGGAATAGTATCAAATGGTGGTCAAGGTAGTGATTCTTCAAGTTATGACAATTCAAAAATAACTTTAAATATATCATTAAATTCTAATTCTACGAATAAGAAACTAATGATTGACTTTGAAATTGAAATACCTGCAAATTATGTATTTAATCAAATAGGCTTTAATCCATTGATGTATTTTAATGATTCAGGTTCTTCAGAAATATTAGAAAATTACACTAGCAGTTCATATATTAATAATTTTTATTATAGTTTCAATGAAGATTTAGGAATTTTAATTGCGGAAAATGAATTTTCACACTTCTTAATTTATGGAATTCAAAATCAAAATTTTGATATTAAAGAAGATAAAACAATCTATCTAGCCACATTAGTATTAGAACTTAAAGATGACATAGATGTTAACAAATTAAGAATTTCTTTTGAAATAGATGATGATACTACTTATATTTTAAAATACGGAGATATATCATTCTCTGATGTATTTAATTTCACTGATTTAATCATCACATTTAATGATACTACAACTACAGTATATAACGTAAAATACATGTTAGATTCAACTACAGAATATACTTCACGTCAAGTAGTAAAAGGAAATAAAGTTATAAAACCAGCTACACCTACTAAAGAAGGATATACATT
>CAZGBY010000055.1:0-5606 GCA_964524125.1 uncultured Clostridium sp. | reverse complement strand
TAAAAGGAAATAAAGTTATAAAACCAGCTACACCTACTAAAGAAGGATATACATTTGCTGGATGGTATGAATCTTTAGATGACTTAACTCCATTTGATTTTGACACAACAATAATTAATTCAAATCTAACATTATATGCTAAATGGGAAAGTGTTTCAGTCCCTAAATATAAAGTAACATTAGTTGCTTTAGGAATTACTATAGAAGAATTAACTACATCATATATAGAACAAGAACCACATCTTACAAAAGAAGGTTATACATTCTTAGGATGGTATGAAACTCAAACATATACTAAACAAATTACATTCCCATATACACCTATAAGAAATATAACATTATATGCTAACTTTGAAGAAAATGGTATTTTAAATAAAGAAGATAACCTACCTTCAGATACACCATACTTAATAGTAGAAGATTCTATATGCTCAAATGATGGATACTTTACTTTAAAATATTATTTATATAATCCTACTAATATTATATTAAATAGTATTTCAGTAGATGTAGTAAATGATGGATATTGTGATATCTATTCATTTGAATCAAGTACTTTAATAGATTTTAAATTATATGATGATAATTCAGGTATATACTCTTATAATATAAAAATATCGAATACTTTAATTTATATAGGTACTTTAACATTTAAAGTTAAAACTACTACAGAATATAATCAAAAAATGTCTATAGATTCATCAATTATGTTAACAAGTAAATCTACAATAGATAATTCTAAATTAAATTCAGTTTTAACTGAAATTAATTCACAATTTAAATTTAGTGTATCTTTTATGGTAGATAATGAATTATATGATAAACAATATTTATTAAAATTAGAAGAAGATAAAATACCAAAACCTGAAAAAGAAGGTTATACATTTATTGGATGGTATACAAATAAATCTTGTTACGAAGCTAACAAATGTTCATATCCTTTAGATGTAACTAAAGATTTAACATTATATGCTAAATTTGAATCAGATAGTATATGTTCATTAGAATATAATATTATAGATTCTCAATCTAAAATATTACAAATAGAATTATATTTAATAAACCCAAAAGGTTTACAAATAAATCTAATAGATTTAACATTTTCTACATCAGTAGGTCCTGTTATAGGATATGATTATACAAATTCTAATATATTTGATAATTATGAATTTGAATATTGTGGAATCTTAGCTCATTATAATCTAAAATCAAGTTATACTACAGATACTAGAATATATTTAGGTATACTTTTAGTATTAAATGATTTAAATTTAACAAGTGGTACTATTTCTTGTGATGAAACGTATACACTATTTGATCCACAAGAAACAAAACTAGATCTTAAATGTGAAGAATATTCATTTGAATGTTCATCTACTAATGAAGATGATTTATCTAGTGATACAGGTATATCTAAAGTATCTGTTAATGTAGATGATACTTCATATAATAGTACAGTATTTTATAATAATGAATATATATTTGGTAAATTTGATTCTTCATTTGAAGAAGCTACTATAAATGTAGAATCTACTTCAACTTTATCTTATATTAGAATAGCTAAATATAATAATCTATCTGCGCTTCAATCTTTATCTTCAGATATAAAAGGTAGTGTATCTTTAAATGTACCAATGTATGATTCAACTCAAACATATATTATAGTTGTAACTGCAGAAGATGGTACACAAAAAGAATATAAAGTAACTTTACAAAAATATACTGAATCTCAAAGTACTGCTTTGATATCATATGAATTAGATAATTCTGATACTATTAATTCATATTATCAAAAAGATATTATAATTAATGTTTATTTATCTAATGCTAATTATAAAGTAGGTAAATTAGACATATTACTTCAATATGATTGTACTTTATTTGAATATAGTGATTTAACTATTTCATGTGAAGATTTTAATCTTTCAAGTAATATTTTAGAACTTACAAATTATTTAACATTTACATTATATTCTGATAAAGGTGTACTTAATAATGATAAATATTTATTATGTCAAATCCATTTGAAATTAAAAGAAGATATTGAACATAAAGCTTATTATACTACTTTTGATGGTAAATATGATGAAGATTCTACATCAATATATAATCCACAAGGTACTGAAAAGAATAGTACTACAACAGGAACTTCATTAACTATTATTGAAGGTACTTCACCATATTTAACAGAATTTAAATTATATGATAATGAGGATAATTTATTATATGAAGCTGATTTAGATGACTTAATTATTAATAATAACACTATAGAAATTAATGTGGCAAATGGTTATACTTCATTATATTATTATTTAAATGCCAAAAATAATACTACAGTAAAATTAGATTCAAATATTGTAACTAAAGAAAATAATAATTATATATCTTTAAGTGATGATGAACTTACATTAATATTTAATATGTCGGTATATCAAGAAGCTCAAACAGCTAAAATAACTATTAATATTATTAAAGAAGAAGAATCTAAATTAGATTTTATATTTGAATTACGTAATACTGATACTATAGATGTTTATTATAAGAACGATATAATTATTGATATTTATATTGATAATGCTAATTATTATATATCTAAGATTATTTTTAATTTAATATATGATACTAATATATTTGAAATTAAAGATGATGATTATTATACTTTTGAAAGTATATATAGTTTAGTATCTATTTCTAATAATAATGGTACTATATCTGTAGAACTTGAATCAGAAAATGGATATTTTGATTTAGATAAATATTTAATTGGATCTATATCATTTAAATTAAAAGAAAATTTATCTCAAGAAGATCATGATGTTGAGTTCAACTGTGATACTTTAAAATTCTATAATAAATCAAATAATTTACAAGAATATAGTTTTGAAGCATTAACATTTACAGTTAATTCTGGTAATAGTCCATATTTAACTCAATTTTATATTGAAGATTCAAATGGTAATGTTATATATAGTGCTACATCACAAGAATTAAATATTAATAATAATACTATTAATGTTAGTTTAAATTATAAATATGATAGTATTAAATACTTTGTAGATTCAGCTTCTGAAACAACAATTTATTTAAATTCAAGTGAAGTTTCAAAACTTACTTCTTATAGTTTAGCACTTACTGTAGAAGAAAGTATTACACTTGAATTTAGTACAATGGTTTCTTCTAATAATACTGAGGCTTATATTACATTTATTATTACAAGAGAAAAAGAAAAGATTTCTATTTCTCCTGTACTTGAAGTTGTGGATGGATGTTCATTTAAGTATAAAACTTTACAAGAAGTAGATTATGGATTTTATGTTGAATATGAAATTATTGAAACTACTCATACTGAATATGTTGAAGGTAATCGTTATGTACTTTCTAATGTAATACCTTACTTAACAATTGAAAAACTATTAACACAATTTAAACAATATAAAGAATATTTAGCTGGAAATTGTGATTTTAAAGTTTATAATTCAGTTGGTGATTTAGTAGATGAAGATGAATATGATTCAATATTTACTTATGTAAGTACTGGTTATTCTATTGAATTATATATTAATGAAACATTAACAGATAAGATATATATTTCAATCATTGGTGATTCTGACCAAGATGGTGATGTTACTACAATGGATTTAACCACTATCTTTGATTATTATGAAACTTCAAATCCAAAATTATATAACTTAGAAGTATATATAAGTATGGATGTTAATGGTGATGGAATTGTAGATTTAAATGACATTGATATGATAATTTCTCACTCTTCAGGAGATTTAGATATTTTTGATGGTATGGAAATTATTGAATATCAACCAGAAGAAGAAACTAGTTTATTATGTTTAATAAATGAATTGGATTTAAATCAAGAAGAAATTTCAATTGTAAGTGAGACATTGGATAATTTAATTGTTAATACTTATAAAGAAGTTAGTTATTATAGTCATATTAGTTTAAGAAATGATTGTTATGATTTCATAAAATATTATGATTTATGTATTATTGAAGAAGGGAAGATACTAATATGATTAGAAATAAAATTAAAAGATTTGCATTAGCATCATTTATAATTCTATTTACTATTTTAAGCTTTAATTTTAAAACTTCAAAAGTAAAAGCAGATAGTTTTATACCTAAAATTAGCATTATAGCTAAAGAGGGTAATGATGGTAAAATTTATAAGGGTTCTACTTTAAGTTATGAATTATACATTGAACAAACTTCAAATTATTATATGTATGCAAATAATTTTCAATGTGTATTTTATAGTGGTACGACATCTAACTTGTTATCTTCAAAGTTTGATTTAACTTTTACAGCAAATTATACTCATAGTGGAAAAGATTATTCTTCTATCTATCAAAAAATGTCTAGCTGTACACTTATAAATAATTCATATTATTCTATAAAATATCAAACAGCTGTAACTGAAAATGCACAAATTTTAAACCTTGTAAATGATAATAAGATTTTTCTTGGGACTATTGATGTTAAACTAAATGATGATATAGAATATAGTAATGTAACTTTTGGAATTTTGAATTTGGGTACATTAACTAAATCTGAGTTTTATGAATATGATGGTACTACAAAGAAAGTACATAGCTGTACTAAGTCTAATATTGATGTTTCAGCTGCTAGTAATACGATTACTTTAGCAACTCCATCGGATGATCCTTCAATTTCAATTAAAGTTAATAATAATACTCCATCTGGGACTTCACCAAATTATACTTATAATTTAGATAAGTCAACATCAAAAGCTTCAGTTGTACTAGCACCTACTAATGGTGCTAGTATAACATCAATTACATCAACAGATAATAAAACATATTCTGGTACATCTTTTGATGTAGCTTTAGCTACAGGTGGTAATGTAGTACTTACTATAAATACTAAAGCTCAAGATGATGTTCATACAGCGACATATTCATTAACTTTAACAAGAGATAAATCTTCAACTTGTACTTTAAAGAGTATTTCATTTACAAAAGGTACTTTATATGATAGTAGTAATCAAAATACAACTACATTTAATGCAAATACATTAAAATATACATTAAGAGTATCTGATAGTGTTGATTCATTTGATATGACACCTACAGTTACAGATTCTACATCTTCAATTAAAGTAAATGGTACATCTCATACAAGTGGTGCTAAATTTAGTATATCTAAAAGTTTAACAACTATCACTATTCAAGTTACAGCTCAAGATAATACTACAAAAACTTATACTTTAAATATAGTAAGACTTTCATCTGATACATCAGCTACAATTTCTGTAACTGATTTAGATGGAAATGCAATTACATTAGATTCAGATAATAAAGCTACTGTTGCGTATGATTGTAAAGGATATTTACTTACTGTTACACCTACAAACTCAAAAGCTACTGGTGGTGTTAGTGCACAACAATATAATTTTACATTAACATTAGAAGAAACAAAAACTGCAGAAGTTACAATTACTGCAGAAGATGGCACAACTAAAAAATATACTGTATCTATTACAAAAGAAGCTGCTGAAACTGGAGCTAATTTAAAGAGTTTAGTTGTAAATGGAATTACAGCTACTATTGGTAGTGAAATTAATATTGTAT
>CAZGBY010000054.1:0-8770 GCA_964524125.1 uncultured Clostridium sp. | reverse complement strand
AGAGAGGTTATTAAAATGATATATAAAAAGTATCAACATATTGAAAAATTAGGCACAACAGAAGTAGAAGGTATTTTAGAAGGTAAGGTTTCCTTGTTTTATAAGATTGATGGTACAAATTCTTGTATATTTATGCGTGATGATAATACATTAGGCTTCGGATCAAGAAATAGAGAATTAACTTTAGATAATGATAATGGAGGATTCTATGCAACTACATTATTTAATAAAGAAGAGTATAATAAATATTTTTCTTATCTTGAAAAACATCCCAATCATATTATCTATGGTGAGTGGTTAATTCCACATACTATTAAAAGATATAAAGCTTCATCTTGGAAGAAACTTTATGTATTTGATATATATGATGAAGAAAATCATTGTTATATACCTTATGATATTTATAAGAAAGATTTAGATGAATTAAATATTAATTATATACCTGAAATAGTAACTTTAGAAAATCCTAGTATGGAAGATATAAAGAAATATTTAGATAATACTGGAGATTTTCTAATTGAACAAGGCTTAGGTGAAGGTATAGTTATTAAGAACTATGATTATAAAAATAAGTATGGAAGAATTACTTGGGGAAAATTATTAACTGAAGATTTTTATCAAACTAAAAAAGAGTTGAAAGGGAAAAACATCTTAAAAAATGAAGAGGGAATGACAGAGTTTAGAATTGTTAAAACATTCTTAAAACCTGAATTTATCAGTAAAGAATTTGAAAAGTTTAAAGAAGAAAAAGGTGAGTTTACATCTAAACATATTTTTGAATTTTTAAATAGAACATTTATTGAATTTTATAAGGATAATTGGGAATTGATATTTAATAAATTTAAATTTCCTACTATTAATTTTAAAATATTAAAAAGATATGTAGAAGATGAAATTAAAACTCAATTATATATTTGATAATACAAAGAATTATGTTATATGAATTTTAAATTATTTTATAAATTGTTAAGAAAGTTAAGTGTAATATCAATAAGTTTAATGATATTTTATATTTGATTGATATGGATTTGAGATATTGTGGCATAATTTAAAATACTAAAAGGAGAAAAATGATGTTTGAAGTACTTAGTGATAATTTTTATGGAAATATTAAAAGAATAATAAATGAATCTAGAAAACATGTTGTAACTTATGTAAATACAACCATGTTATATACATACTGGAATATTGGTAAAATGATAGTTGAAGAACAAGGCGGAAGTTTAAAAGCCAAATATGGAAATAAGCTTATTGCTGAATTATCAAAACAAATGACTTTTGATTTTGGGAAAGGTTTTGATGAAAGAAATTTAAGAAAAATGCGTCAGTTTTATTTGATGTATCCAATTTGGGACTCAGTGAGACCCGAATTGACTTGGACTCATTATAGAACATTAATAAGGATCGAACAGCATAATATAAGAGATTTTTATATGAATGAGGCAGTTAAAGGTAATTGGAGTGTAAGACAACTAGAAAGGCAAATAACAACATGTGCATACAGTAGAGCTATTGCTAATAATGATAAAGTGAATAAAATTGATAATGTTGATGAAATACCCGCATCAGTAAAATATGAACCAAATACAGTTATTAAAGATCCATATATGTTAGAATTCTTAGGTCTTGATAATAATGCTAAGTATTTAGAAAAAGACTTAGAAGAAGCTTTGATTAATCATTTACAAAAATTCTTATTAGAACTTGGCAGAGGATTTTGTTTTGTCGCAAGACAAAAGAGAATCACATATGATAATGAACATTATTTTATAGATTTAGTATTTTATAATGTCATTTTAAAATGTTATGTTGTAATTGATTTAAAAACTGATAAATTATCACATGAATCGTTAGGGCAAATTGATTTATATAGAAATTATTATGACTGTGAGGTAAAAATGCCTGACGATAATCCGACTATTGGACTATTGCTAGTTACTGAACAAGACACTTTTGTTGCAAAATATTCAAGTATTTATAAAGACCAAAATATTTTTGTATCTAAATATATGACTTATATGCCAACAGAAGATGAACTAAATAAAGTTATTAATGAAGAAAAAAGATTGATTGAGGAATATAAAATATCTAACAAATAATTTGATTGTTGTTATCGGTTAAAGTTTGATAAAATTTTGAATATTAAATAACTTGAAGATTTATATTAAGAAATTAGAGTTTATTTCACTTTATATGATTATAGCATTGCTTTACATTTGTTTTGTGTTTATAGGTATAGCTGGAATTATAATGCCTATAGTGGCTATTGGTGCGGTACTTGTTATTTTCTTTATTTGTGTTATACAATATATTATGATGATATTTACAAGTTTTAATAATGTTTATAATATTATCAAAAGTGACAAATCTACCATTTATAAAGTAATAACAAGTATATTAAGTTGTATTTTGTTTGTCGATTATTTTGTAACAATATTTTTATTAATCGATGATAAAACTCCTAAGAAATCAATCGTTAATGATGAATCAAATGTTATAAATGAAGAAGAACTTGTTTAAATTTAATATTAATAATCATTGGAGGTATAGATATGTATGATGTAAAAGAATCTGATTGGAAGAAGTTTAAGGAACATCTTCCTAATTGGCAAGAAGATTTTATGAATAAGTTAAATAAGGAATATATTGAAATATTATCACGTAATGAAAAGCCATCAAATAATTTTTGGACACTTGAAAAAAGAATTTACAAAGACAAAAAGAAAACTGGTGTATTAGCTGAAGTTAAAAGAAGTAAGATGGTAGAAAATATACTCAACTTAATATCTGATGGTGCAATTTTATTTGAAGATTTAAAAGATTTTAGTGATGAACTTAAAGAAGAAATACAAATATATTTAAATAGATAATAAAAAGGAACTGTGATAACCTGACTTTTA
Organism: uncultured Clostridium sp.; assembly: GCA_964524125.1. GTDB lineage: Bacteria > Bacillota_I > Bacilli_A > Acholeplasmatales > Anaeroplasmataceae > CAG-307. The sequence continues at coordinate 5,870 of CAZGBY010000054.1, read as the reverse complement.
CAAGATAGGTTTTACAGCTCCTTTTTATATTCATTAATTTCTTTTTTCTTTAATTTTTACCCTTTACAAAATTTCATGCGTTTATAATAATTTTTTTCATAATTGGTTGAAATTTAAGTTTACGTATGCTATTATACTGTATGTAAAAAAAACTTTACATTTATTGTTTATTTTTATATTGAGGTATTTTATGAAAAAACAAAAAAGATGGTTTAGATTATTTAAGAAATTTATGAAGATTTTTATTAAGAAATCTGAGTTTATATACTTGGGTGATAAAATAGAAAAAGGTGGAATAATACTTAGCAATCACGAAGGTACATCAGCTCCACTTGCAAGTGAGTTATATGGTGATTTTAAAGTTAGATTTTGGGGAAACTCTGAAATGAACTCAGGTTTAATAAAGATGTATAAATATCAAACAAGGGTATTTTATCATGAAAAGAAGCATTGGAATTTACATCTTGCAAGACTTTATTGTTTGCTAGCAAGTCCTTTAACTAATATTTTTTATAAAGGATTAAATATTATCTCTACTTATCAAGATAATAGATTGATACAAACAATTCATGAAAGTATTGATACATTAATAGATGGTGAAAATATAATCATATATCCAGAAAAATCAGATAAAGGATATTTAAAAGAATTAGAAGGTTTTCATGCCGGGTTTGTGGTTTTATTAAAAGCATGTATAAAAAAAGGTATAGACGCGCCAGTCTATGTTGCTTATTATAAGAAAGAAGAAAGAAAATATATCATTGATAAACCTGTGTATATTTCGAAACTTTTAAAAGAAAATCTATCTAAAGAAGAACTTTCTCAGAAACTTTGTGAAAGATGTAATGAACTTGGAAAAATGGAAATATAGCCAATATTAGAATATGTATGATGTTAGAAAATACTTTCAGTCTAATACATAAAGGTATAGTCACAATGGATGATCTTAATGACTTATTAGAAGAATTACTAGAAATGGTTAAAAGATGTATTTAATTATTAATTTATATTTATAATAGAAAAAAGGTTGTGACAAATCACAACCTGATTTATTTTAACTGGTGTTCCTAAGAGGAGTCGAACCTCCGGCCTTTCCCTTAGGAGGGGAACGCTCTATCCAGCTGAGCTATAGGAACAAGTGATTTAATAATACCATATAATTAAAAAAAATAAAAGAATAAATAATAAAATATGAGATAAAATATATAATAGCGTTTTCATATAAACGAATGTATAGAATTAATCAAAAATAAAATTATTAATTTTTTAAAAAATCACGCATTTAAGCCAAATTTTATGCACACAAGTCCGAGTGTTTGTTAAAAAAATGCGATTTTTGATTTTTTTCGAATTTTTTTTGTTGACTTTCAAAAATCAAACTTGTATAATAAGCACGCTGTGAAAAATTGTGACATTTAGTTTTTAAGTTAAATGGAATTATTTTAAAATATTAACAAGCATAAAAAATTGTGATAGAAAGGAGAAATTACAATGCCAACAATTGCTCAATTAGTACGTAAAGGAAGACAAGATAAAGTTACAAAATCTAAAGCTCCAAGCTTAGGTGTATCTTTCAATACTCTTCAAAAACGTTATACTAAGGTTAACTCACCTCAAAAGCGTGGAGTTTGTACTCGTGTTACAACTATGACACCTAAGAAACCAAACTCAGCTTTAAGAAAGTATGCCAGAGTTCGTTTATCAAATGGAATGGAGGTAACTGCTTATATTCCAGGTATCGGACATTCACTACAAGAACACAGTACTGTTTTAATTCGTGGTGGACGTGTTAAGGACTTACCAGGTGTACGTTACCATATTATTCGTGGTGCACTAGATACTACAGGAGTTGCAAATCGTTTACAATCTCGTTCTAAGTATGGTGCTAAGAGACCAAAAGCAAAGAAGTAAGATCTTCTAATTAACAATTATTAAAATAAATTCAAAAATTCAAATTTGTAAAGGAGGAATCATCATGCCTCGTAAGGGACATATTGCTAAAAGAGAAGTGCTAGCAGATCCAATTTATGGTTCTAAGCTTGTAACTCGTGTTATGAACACAGTTATGCTTGACGGTAAAAAGGGTGTTGCTCAAAGCATTGTTTACGGTGCTTTAAACCGTGTAAGTGAAGTAACTGGTCAAGATGCTTTAGAAGTATTCAATACAGCTATGAACAATATCATGCCTGTTGTTGAAGTTAAGAGCCGTCGTATTGGTGGACAAAACTACCAAGTACCAGTTGAAGTTAGACCTGAAAGAAAGGAAACTTTAGGTTTAAGATGGTTAGTTACATACGCTCGTAAGAGAAATGAAAAAACTATGGAAGAAAAGTTAGCTAAGGAAATTATGGACGCAGCTAACGGAAGTGGTGCCGCTGTTAAAAAGCGTGAAGACACTCATAAGATGGCAGAAGCAAACAAAGCATTTGCTCACTATCGTTTCTAATTTAAAAAGGAGTTATATATTATGGCTAGAGAACATTCACTAGATAAATACCGTAATATTGGTATCATGGCTCACATTGATGCCGGTAAAACAACTACAACTGAACGTATCTTATTCCATACTAACGTTATCCACAACATTGGTGAAACTCACGAAGGTGCTTCACAAATGGACTGGATGGAACAAGAAAAGGAACGTGGTATTACTATCACTTCTGCTGCAACAACAGCTTATTGGAAGGGACATCGTTTAAATATTATCGATACTCCAGGACACGTAGACTTTACTGTTGAAGTTTCTCGTTCACTTCGTGTACTAGATGGTGCTGTTACAGTACTAGATGGTCAAGCAGGTGTTGAACCTCAAACTGAAACTGTATGGCGTCAAGCTTCAGAATACAGTGTACCTCGTATCGTATTCGTTAATAAAATGGATAAAATCGGTGCAGACTTTGAATATTCAGTAAATACTATTCATGACCGTTTAGGTGCAAAGGCTGCAGCTATTTTCTGGCCAATTGGTGCAGAAGATCAATTCCGCGGATCAATCGACCTTATTCAAATGAAGGCTTACGAATTTGATGGTGGAAAAGAAGAAAACTATAAAGAAATCGAAATTCCAGCTGAATTAGTTGAAATTGCGACTTTAAAACGTCACGAATTACTTGAAACTTTATCAGAATTCGATGATGAAATAATGATGCAATTACTTGAAGGTGAAGAACCATCAATCGAAAAGATTAAATCAGTAATTCGTCAAGAAGTTCTTAAGGCTGAATTCTTCCCAGTACTTTGTGGATCAGCTTATAAGAATATGTGTGTTAAGTTAATGCTTGATGCTGTTATCGATTACTTACCATCTCCAGTTGATGTTGGAGCTGTTAAGGGATTTGATGATGAAGGAAATTCTATTGAAATTCCTGCAAATGATGATCAACCATTCACTGCCTTAGCATTTAAGGTAATGACTGACCCATTCGTTGGTAGATTAACATTCTTCCGTGTTTATGCAGGTCACATTTCATCAGGTTCATATATTATGAATACTACAAAGGGTGCTAAAGAACGTTTAGGACGTATCATGCAAATGCATTCAAATCACCGTAAAGAAATTGATGAAGTATTTACTGGTGATATCGCAGCTGCAATCGGATTTAAGAATACTACAACAGGTAATACACTTTGTGCTGAAAAGCATGATATTATTCTTGAACAAATGGTATTCCCTGAACCAGTTATCTCAGTAGCTGTTGAACCAAAGACTAAGGCTGACCAAGAAAAGATGACAAATGCTTTAATTAAGTTAGCTGAAGAAGATCCAACATTCAAGACTTATACAGACCATGAAACTGGTCAAACAATCATCGCTGGTATGGGTGAACTTCACCTTGATATCATCGTTGACCGTATGAAAAGAGAATTCAACGTTGTAGCTAACGTTGGTGCTCCTCAAGTTTCTTACCGTGAAACAATTTCAGTTGCGGCTGAAGTTGAAGGTAAGTTCATTCACCAATCAGGTGGACGTGGACAATATGGTCATGTTTGGATTAAGTTCGAACCAAATCCTGGTAAGGGATATGAATTCGTTGACGAAGTTGTTGGTGGAACAGTTCCTCGTGAATATATTCCAGTAGTAGACAAGGGTCTTCAAGACGCTATGCCTAATGGTATCGTTGCTGGTTACCCAGTAATTGATGTTAAGTGTACATTATTTGATGGTTCTTACCATGAAGTAGACTCATCAGAAGCTGCATTCAAGATTGCTGCATCTATGGCACTTAAGGGTACTAAAGACAAGTGTCACCCAATCTTACTTGAACCAATCATGGACGTAGACGTTATCGTTCCTGAAGATTATGTTGGTAACGTAATTGGAGACTTAACTTCTCGTCGTGGACGTTTAGAATCTCAAGAACGTCGTGGAAATGCATTAAATATTCGTGCATATGTTCCACTTGCTGAAATGTCAGGTTATGCTACAGCACTTCGTTCTAATACTCAAGGACGTGGTACATTTATGATGCAAATGCATACTTATGAACCAGTTCCAAGAAATATTCAAGAAGAAATTATTAAGTCTCGTTCTTAATTATTAATTGGATATAATATGCTTGATTTTACCTCAGAAATGGGGTAAAATATAAGCATAGTGGACATATTTTGTCCCATATAAAAAGAAAAAAATATTTTAGGAGGACCATATATTATGGCAAAACAAAAATTTGATCGTTCAAAACCACATGTTAACATTGGTACAATTGGTCATATCGACCATGGTAAAACTACTCTTACAGCTGCTATTACTACTGTTTTAGCTTCTAAGGGTCTTGCTCAAGCAAAGGATTATGCTAATATCGACGCTGCTCCAGAAGAAAGAGAACGTGGTATTACAATCAATACTTCTCACGTAGAATATGAAACTGAAAATCGTCACTATGCTCACGTAGACTGCCCAGGACATGCCGACTACGTTAAGAACATGATCACAGGTGCTGCTCAAATGGACGGAGCTATTCTAGTAGTAGCTGCTACAGATGGTGCAATGCCTCAAACTCGTGAACACATCTTACTTTCTCGTCAAGTAGGTGTTCCTCGTATCGTTGTATTCTTAAATAAGTGCGATATGGTTGACGATGAAGAATTCGTAGACCTAGTTGAAATGGATATCCGTGAATTATTAAATGAATATGACTTCCCAGGTGATGAAGTTCCATTCGTTCGTGGTTCAGCTTTAGGTGCTTTAAATGGAGATCCAAAATGGGTTGCTCAAATTGAAAAATTAATGGCTGAAGTAGACGCTTATATCGAAACTCCAGCTCGTGATACTGATAAGACTTTCTTAATGCCAGTAGAAGACGTATTCACAATCACTGGTCGTGGTACAGTTGCTACAGGACGTGTTGAACGTGGTACTATTAAGTTAAATGAAACAGTTGAAATCATTGGTATTAAAGATACTATTTCTTCAGTTGTTACAGGTCTTGAAATGTTCCGTAAGTTATTAGACTTCGCTGAAGCAGGAGATAACGTAGGTGTATTACTTCGTGGTGTAGACCGTACTCAAATCCAACGTGGTCAAGTACTTGCTAAACCAGGTTCAGTTCATCCTCATGTTAAGTTCAAAGCTCAAGTATACGTACTAAGCAAAGAAGAAGGTGGACGTCATACTGCATTCTTCTCTAACTATCGTCCTCAATTCTATTTCCGTACTACTGACGTTACAGGTACAATTACTCTTGAACCAGGTACTGAAATGGTTATGCCAGGAGACAACACAGTTATGACAGTTGAATTAATTCACCCAATCGCTATCGAACAAGGAACTAAGTTCTCTATTCGTGAAGGTGGACACACTGTTGGTGCTGGTTCAGTTACTGAAATCATTGAATAATTTAAAATTTAAAGGGTTCTTCGGAACTCTTTTT
>CAZGBY010000053.1:0-9096 GCA_964524125.1 uncultured Clostridium sp. | reverse complement strand
CATCCCCTGTCGGTTTTCAAGACCGATCCCTTCAACCGGGCTTGGGTATTTCTCCACGTCAGTTACGATATATATTTTACATCATAACTGATTTATTTGCAAGATATTTTTATTTATTTTTACGTAATTTTGCGATTTCTAATACTAATTCTTTAGTTTTTTCAAATCCTAAACAAGGATCTGTAATAGATTTACCATATACTGTGCCATCAACTGGTTGATTTCCGTCTTCAATATAAGATTCAATCATTAAACCTTTAACCATTTTTCTTAGATTTTCATTATAACGAGTTGAATGAAGTACTTCTTTTGCAATTCTTATTTGTTCTAAATACTTCTTACCAGAATTAGAATGATTACAATCAACAATTACAGCAGGATTTTTAAGTCCAGATGATTGATATACATCATATAATGATACTAAATCTTCATAATGATAATTAGGATGAGATACACCTTTTGAATCAACATATCCTCTAAGTATTGCATGAGAAAGATCATTACCAAATGATTCAACTTCCCAACCTCTATAAATAAACACATGAGATGACTGAGCAGCTTTTATTGCATTCATCATTACAGAAATATCTCCACTTGTTGGATTTTTCATACCAACAGGTACATTAATACCAGATGAAGTTAATCTATGTTCTTGATTTTCAACAGATCTAGCACCTACTGCTACATATGAAAGTAAGTCATTTAAATAACGATAATTATCTGGATATAACATTTCATCAGCGCCAGAAAAACCAGTTTGTTTTAATATTTCCATATGTAATCTTCTAATTGCGATAACACCTTTTAACATATCAGGTTTAGCATTAGGATCTGGTTGATGTAACATTCCTTTATAACCAGCACCTGTTGTACGTGGTTTATTTGTATAAACTCTTGGTACAATTAAAATTTCATCTTTTACAAGTTCTTGTAAATCACGAAGACGTTTCATATAATCAAGTACAGCATCTTCTCTATCAGCTGAACATGGACCTACAAGTAATAATAATTTATCACTTTCTCCTGTAAAAATTTTTTTTATTTCTTCATCATTTTTTTCTTTTTGAAGTTTCATTTCTTCCGTTACAGGATACATCTTTTTAACCTCTTGAGGTATAGGTAATTTTGATTTGAATTCCATATTCATACTAACACATCCATTTCTTTTAATAATTTTAGCACAATCATTTAAAAATTACTATTTATTTAAGATTATTTTATGATTTTTTGTTTGTTTTTAACTTTATATAATTAATTAAAATAATAATTTCATGAATTACTAAAGGTAATATCGAGAATGCTAATGTAATTAACCATTCATTTAAACTTAAATTAGAAGTTGAAAATAAGTTTCTAACTGATGGTACTTCTATAACTAAAAGTTGAAGTAGGATACCAAGAGCGAATGCTATATATAGCATATAGTTTTTATATGAGAAAATATTTTTTACACTCTTTTTAATATTGGCAGAACCTAACATATGGAATATTTCAGAAAATGCTAACGTAGTAAAAGCCATTGTTTGAGCATGAAGTAAAATTGTATTATTTTCTTCATATAAAGCTTTTATATTTGAAATTGAATAAGCACCATTTAACCATCCACAAGATAAATAAGCAATTACAACACCTATTGTAATAATAGCTCCATAAAACAAAGTTTGGAACAATCCTTTATTAGCAAAAATTCCTTCATTTGGATCTCTTGGTTTTTCATCCATAATATCTTTATCTTTGGGTTGCATACCCAAAGCTATAGCGGGAAGTGAATCGGTAATTAAATTAACCCATAATAGATGAATAGCAATTAAAGGTTGAGGAAGTCCTATAACAATTAATAATAACATTGCAAAAACTTCAGCAATATTAGAACCAAGTAAGAAATATACAACTTTCTTAATATTTTCATATATTCCTCTTCCTTCTTCAACTGCAAGTTCTATAGAGGCAAAATTATCGTCTTGTAAAATCATATCAGATGCATCTTTAGCTACATCAGTACCAGTTATCCCCATTGAAATACCTATATCAGCTTTGGATAAAGAAGGTGCATCATTAACACCATCACCTGTCATAGCACAAATATGACCTAAGCTTTGAAAAGCTGATACAATTTGTACTTTATTTTCAGGAGATACTCTAGCAAATACTTTCTTATATTTACATACTTCTTTAATTTCTTCTTCAGATAATCTATCTAATTCTTCTCCTGTCATACATTCATCAATAGATGTACATAAACCAATTTTATTAGCAACTGCAAATGCAGTTTCCTTATGATCTCCTGTAATCATTATTGTCTTTATACCGGCATTCTTTAATTTTTCTATAGCAGCTGGTACTTCTTTTCTTGGTGGGTCAATCATTGCAGTAAGACCTACAAATACAAGATCATCTTCACTAATAGAATCAGTCTCTTTATATGCTAGTGCTAAAACTCTAAGTGCAAGTGAAGAATAATGTTTATTAGCTTCTTCTATTTTATCAATATCTTCTTTTGTTATATTTCTTATAGTATTGTTATCTAAAATCTTAGTAGTATGTTTTAAAATACTATCTAAAGCTCCCTTAGTATAAAGAATACTTTTACTATTTTCATTAACTAGAACTGACATCATTTTTCTTTGACTTTCGAATGGAAGTTCATCAATACGACAAATATTTTCTTCAATAATCTTTTTATTTAAATCTAATTTTTCTGCAAGTAAAAGAAGCGCAACTTCAGTAGGGTCACCTAATATATTTCCATCAATTGAAGCATTAGAACACAGTGTCATACCTTTAGATAATAGTTCAAGTTCAGGTGACATTATATAATCGTTAGATTCTATATCATAATAATTATTTAATGTATAACAAGATGTAACTATCATTTTATTTTGAGTTAATGTACCTGTTTTATCTGAACAAATAACACTTACAGAACCTAGTGTTTCAACACTATGTAATTTTCTTACAATAGTATTTGCATGAGCCATTCTAGATACACCAATTGAAAGTACTATAGTCACAACTGCAGCTAAGCCTTCAGGGATTGCGGCTACAGCAAGTGATATAGAAGAAAGTATAGCTTCAATATATGGTTCAAGAAGCATATTTTTACCATCTATAAATATCCAAATAATATCAACAACAAGTACAACTAAAACAATTGCAAGTGTTAAATATCCTAATACCTTAGAAAGTTTAGCAAGTACATTTTGAAGTGGTGTAGATTTAGTTTCTTCTTCACTTACATATGAAGCTATCTTACCAATTTCAGTAGACATACCTGTATTTGTTACAATTCCACAGCCTCTACCATAAGTTACAGTTGTAGATGCAAAAACTTGATTAATTCTATCTGCAATACCAACATTATTTGAAAATGTAACATTACAGTCTTTAAGTACTGGTTCAACTTCTCCAGTAAGTGATGATTCCATCACTTTTAAGTTATGTGTCTCAACAAGCCTTAAATCTGCACATATTGTATCTCCATCTTCAATGTATACGATATCTCCTACAACTAAATCTTCTGATTTAATTTTAGATTTTTTTCCATCACGTAAAACTAAAGCTAAAGGAGATGACATCTTTTTTAAAGCTTCAAGCGAATTTAAAGCTTTAAGTTCTTGAATAGTACCTATAATAGCATTAATTAAAATAACAGCTAAAATTATAACTACATCTGGCCAATCTCCAGTTTTAGTAAATGAAAATGCATCACCATTTTTTATAGTTTTTACAGTTTCATAAATTGAAATTAAAATAGTAAGTAAAATAGCACCAAAAAGTACAAAAATCATTGGATCATTTAATTGAGATAAAAATATTTTTATCTTAGATGGTTTTTCCTCTTCTTTTAAAATATTCTTACCATATTTTTCTTGACGTGATTTTACCTCTTCTTCACTTAATCCCTTATCTATTGAGGTATTAAGTAGTTCTTCTGTTTCTTTAATTGTCATTTTCTCATAACTTGTCATAATATTCCTCCTTAAATAATTAAAAAACAGGTATAAATCTATACCTGCGTAATTATAAATATAGTAACCAGTATAGATTTATTCTATACTAAGTCTTGATAATTATATGATTTCCGGATTATTAATCGAGATGACGAAAATCAAACCATTTAGGATATCTACTCCCTTAGAATTGATATAATTATATCAATTATATAATTTAAATTCAAGATAAAAACACTAAAATTTATTTTTTAAAAATTTTAACGAAAATAATTCATATTAAAATCAAAGATATCTTTTAATATTTAGAAAAGATACCTTTAATTAATACTATTTATTTCTAGGATATTTAATACTTGCTTGTGCACATGCAAGTCTAGCAACTGGTACTCTAAATGGAGAACAAGACACATAATCAAGTCCAACTTTATGATAGAACTCAATAGATTTAGCGTCTCCACCTGTTTCACCACAAACTCCAAGATGTAAATTAGGATTTGTACTCTTACCAAGTTTAGATGCCATATCAACTAAACGTCCAACTCCATTTTGATCTAATGTCTTAAATGGATTTTCTTCTAATATCTTATGTTCATAATATGATGGTAAATACTTATCCGCATCATCACGAGAAAATCCTAAAGTCATTTGAGTAAGGTCATTTGTACCAAATGAGAAAAATTCTGCATAACGAGCTATTTCATCTGCAAGTAATGCAGCACGAGGAATTTCTATCATTGTACCTACTTTATAAGTCATGTTTATATTTGAATCTTTAATAAGTTTATCTGCAGTATTTGCAATTATATTCTTTACAAATTCAAGTTCTTTTGGTTCAATAATTAATGGTACCATAATTTCTGGAGTTATTATTTTACCAATTTTCTTTGATACATTAATAGCTGCTTGAATAATCGCAGTTGTTTGCATAATACAAATTTCAGGATAAGATACAGCAAGGCGACATCCACGATGTCCCATCATTGGATTAACTTCATGAATTTGGTCAATTTTATCATGAATTTCTGAAACTGTTTTACCTAAAGCTAAAGCTAATTCTTCTATTAAATCTTCTTCTTGAGGTAAGAATTCATGTAAAGGTGGGTCAAGTAAACGAACATTAACATTCTTACCATCCATGATTGCATATAATTGTTCAAAATCATTTTGTTGCATAGGAAGAAGTTCATTTAAAGCTTTAGTTCTTTGTTCTTTAGTATCTGATAAAATCATTTTACGCATTGAAAAAATTCTTTCATCATCAAAGAACATATGTTCAGTACGGCAAAGTCCAATACCTTCTGCTCCAAAAGAAAGTGCTTGTTTGGCATCACGAGCATTATCTACATTTGTTCTTACTTTCATATCTCTAATTTCATCAACCCAAGACATCAATCTTCCAAAATATCCACTTGATAGATCTGGTTCAATTGTTTTAATTTCACCCTCATAAACGTTACCAAAAGATCCATCAATAGATAAGATATCCTTATCAGTATATACTTTACCATTAATTGTAACAGTACGAGACTCTTCATCAATTAGGGCATCACTACATCCACATACACAGCATTTACCCATACCACGTGCAACTACGGCCGCATGAGATGTCATACCTCCACGCATAGTTAATACAGCTTGAGCTGATATCATACCAACAATATCTTCAGGAGATGTTTCAGCACGAACTAATATAACTTTTTCTCCATTTTGGTTTCTTTCTTTGGCTTCTTCTGCATTAAATGCTAAATAACCAGTACCAGCACCAGGACCTGCAGGTAAACCTTTAGCAATTGGTGTTTTACTTGCTAGATCATCTTTATCAAAATCTGGTAGTAATAATTTATCAAATGATACAGGGTCAATTCTTAAAATAGCTTCTTCTTTAGTAATTAAACCTTCTTCAACCATATCACAAGCCATTTTTAAAGCTGCACTTGGTGTACGTTTCCCACTTCTAGTTTGCAAGAAATATAGTTTACCATCTTCTACTGTAAATTCCATATCTTGCATATCTTTATAATGTTGTTCCATCTTATTTATAGTTTTAATAAATTCCTCATATACTTCTGGCATTCTACGTGCAAGTTCATCTATATGAAGTGGAGTTCTTATCCCAGCAACAACATCCTCACCTTGAGCATTAGGTAAATATTCAGCAGAAACTTTCTTTTCACCTGTTGCTGGATTTCTTGAAAATGCAACTCCAGTACCAGATGTCTCACCTTTGTTACCAAAAGCCATTGATTGAACATTTACAGCAGTACCCCATGAATATGGAATATTATTCATCATACGATAAATATCAGCACGAGGATTATCCCATGATCTAAATACAGCCTCAACAGCTTCTTCAAGTTGTACATAAGGATCAGATGGGAATTCTTCATTAAATACACTTAAATAATATTCTTTATATTTTTGTACTAATTTCTTTAATTCTTCAGTACTTACTTCAGTATCAAGTTTATAACCTTTTTCTTCTTTTAAGTTTTCTAACATCCTATCCATTTCTGTTCTTGGATGAGATTTAGCAATATTAGTAAACATTAAAATAAATCTTCTATATGAATCATATGCAAATCTTTCATTATTTGTTTCACGTGCTAGTGCACATACAGTTTCATCATTTAAACCTAAATTTAAAATTGTATCCATCATGCCTGGCATAGATACTCTAGCACCACTTCTTACAGATACTAAAAGTGGATTTTTATTACCACCAAAGTTCTTTCCAGTTTTCTTTTCAACAACTTTTATTCCTTCTTTAATATCATTTATTAGAAACTTTGGTAGCTTCTTTCCTTCATTGTAATAAAGTGTACAAGCTTCTGTTGTAATAGTAAATCCTTGTGGAATCGAAACGCCAATGTGCGTCATTTCTGCAAGTCCTGCACCTTTACCTCCAAGTAGTTCTTTTCCAAGACCATAAGCCTCTTCAAAATGATAAATATACTTTTCTTTCATAATAACCCTCCGCATTAATTTTAAAAAAAATTAATGTTATTATTATACACCAAACAAAATAAATTTAATATATTTTTTTCGTAAATATTAAAAAAATATTTTGCATGTACAAAATACTTTTATTTTTATCTATTTAAAATATGGATTATATTTAATTTCATCATTTAAAGTAGTTTCACATCCATGACCAGGATAAATTTTATAATCAGTATTAAGATTTTTAATTTTATTTAACGAATTTAAAAGTAAGTTATAATCACCAGTTGGAAAATCTGATCTTCCAATAGACATTTGAAAAAACGTATCTCCTGAAAATAAAATATCATTAATTATAAAACACATACTACCACTTGTGTGACCAGGTGTTAGTATACACTGAATATCAAGTCCGATAATATTTATCACTTGTTCATCATTAAGCTTATAAATATTATCATTAATTAAATTAAACTCATATCCAAACATATTTGCTAAATTGAGATTATTATCAAATAATTTATTATAATCTTCACAACTTATATAAACACCAGTATTAAATAAACTTAAACTATATATATGATCTATATGACCATGAGTTAAAAGTACTCCTTTAATATTATAATTTTTTAATTCATTTTTATATTTTTCAAGTCCAATTGTAGGATCAATAATAATAGACATATCATTATTTGTAACAATATAAGTATTAGTCATAAATGGACCTGTCGTTATACATTTAATTTCCATAATATTCCTTCTTTCTATAAAAAAGAAAAAAAGCTAAAATTAAATTTAGCTCTTACTTCTTTTCTTTGTGGTTAGTATGCTTACGGCAACGAGGACAATACTTTTTCATTTCGATTCTTTCAGGATTAAGTCTCTTGTTCTTGTCTGTGTAGTAATTTTCTTCTTTACATTCTTCACAAATTAATCTTACTAAATCACGCATTTTTTTCCCTCCTGTCTATTATTTAAATTAGACTTACATAAAAATCCATAATAATTATACCACGAACTTAAAAATAATCAAGATTTTTTTAGCATTATATGTTATAATCCATTTGGTGATAAATATGTTTTTAAGAAATGAAACGATTCCCTGTAAAGTTAAAGATATAACTTTAGGCGGTAATAATAAAGTTTATATCCAATCAATGACAAATACTAAGACTAAAGATGTTAAATCTACAGTAGCTCAAATCAAAGAACTTGAAGAAGCTGGATGCGATATAATTAGAGTTGCAGTCCTTGATATGGAAGATGCTAAGGCTATTTCTTTAATAAAATCTCAAATTAATATACCACTTGTAGCTGATATCCACTTTGACCCAGAACTTGCGATTGAAGCTATTAAACAAGGTGTAGATAAAATAAGATTAAATCCTGGAAATATTCATAATAAAGAAAAAATAAAAGAAATAGTTAATCTAGCAAAAGAACATAATATAGCAATTAGAATTGGTGTAAATGGTGGTTCTCTACCAAAAGGGATGGAACTCAATGCAAAAAATATGATTGAAGCTTGTAAGATGCATATATCTATTTTAGAACAGTTAGATTTTCATAATATAGTTATATCTTTAAAAGCGTCTAATATAGATTTGTGTAAAGAAGCGTATATGCTAGCAGCTAAAACATTTAGATATCCCCTACATATAGGTATAACTGAAGCTGGTACTACATTCTCAGGACTTATAAAATCAGCTATTGGTATTTCTTCTATTTTAAATGAAGGTATTGGAAACACTATTAGAGTTTCTTTAACTGATGATCCTATATATGAAGTAAGAGCAGCGAAAGAAATATTAAAGAATTTAAATATGATTGAAAATACTCCAACATTTACATCATGTCCAACTTGTGGTAGAACTATGTATAATATGATTCCAATTGCTAAAGAAATTGAAAATTATTTATATACTGTTAAAAAAGATATACACGTAGCTGTAATGGGATGTGCAGTAAATGGTCCTGGAGAAGCAAGACATGCTGACATAGGCGTAGCTGGTGGAAAAGGTGAAGCTGTTTTATTTAAAAAAGGCGAAATTATAAGAAAAATAAAAGAAGAAAATATTATAGATGAGTTAAAAAAAGAAATTGATAACTTCTAAAAAAATGGCACAACAAAGCGTTGTGTCATTTTTAATGGATAGTTAAATTCTAAGAAGGAATGTATCCTTCTTTAAAATCAAGGGAGTGT
>CAZGBY010000052.1:2514-9203 GCA_964524125.1 uncultured Clostridium sp. | reverse complement strand
GATATTTGGCACATAACTCAAAGTTTCGCATAGTGGGTATATTTTTGTAGTTTACAATAAAGTTGTAATTGAATCAAACTAATAAAACCTTGCCTCCTCGTGCGATTTCTTTGAAATCGTGCGGGGGGGGGGGTAAAAATTTTATCAACATAATGAAAATGTTCTTGGTTTTGCCAAGAACATTTTTTTGAAGCATTTTTTGTAAAAAATGCGTAAAAAATCGTCGCGGACGCGTGAAAATGCGCGAATTTTCATGGTAAAAACGTAAATTTGAATAGTTTTTTAGAAAATCTCTTGGCAATTTGGTTTAATTTAGATTAAATGCTGGGAGGTTTTTATTTATTATGTTTAAAAATAAAACTGAGAAAATTATAAGTAAATTATCTATATTTAAAGGCTTATTTTTAAAAATGGTTAGTATTGTAATAATAAGTCTTGGTATAGTATTTTTAGTTTCTAATAATATACGATCGGATAGTAATTCTGAAGATATTTGTGAAGAAATAGATGGAAATGAGGGAGAAAAAGAAAGTTGTGATTTTGAAGAACTTGAAGATATAGTGGAAAAAGAAACAATTAAGAAAAATACATCAATTTTATCTAATGAAAATTCTGTAAATTATGATATTTTAAGCATATATTATGATTTAATTGAATTAATAGAATTGAATGACATTATATGTTTAGAGTTTACAAATTCCCCTCAATCTACAATGCATAGATTTTTGTATATGAAAGCTAGTGGCATTTGTTATTATCTTGATGATAAGGATGAAGAAAATGTAATTCTTTATGTATATTACAATGGAACAATAAATTTATATAATGAATCTTCTTTCCCTTTATATGCAGCTTTTTCTAACATACAAAGTATTTCATTTTTAAATACTAATACGTCTAATATAACAAACTTTTCTGATTTATTTTCTAACCTTGACGCTTTAAAAACGTTGAATTTAGGAAGCTTTGATACAAGCAATGCAACTGATATGTCAGGTATGTTTAGCTTTTGTGAAGAATTAGAAAGCGTAGATGTTTCTGGGTTTGACACAAGTAATGTAACTGATATGTCAAATATGTTTAAATGCTGCCACAAATTAAAAGAAATAAATGTTTCGAATTTTGATACAAAGAACGTTAGTTACTTTAATAGTATGTTTTATGACTGTAGAAGATTAACAAAACTTGATTTGAGTAACTTTGATATGTCTAATTGTTATGTAGATAATATAATTTCTTGTTGTGTTGATTTAAATATATTTATATCACCATACTATTCTAATACTAAATTGTCATTGAGTGATAGTTTTGTTTCTTCATCAAATTTAGAAGAGGTTATAACTAGTATTGAGAATAATTCCAGTTCCGAGACATACTATAGAATTTATAATATTAATTATAATCTAAATGGAGGTACAGTAAATAATAATCAATCATATTATGTATATAATATAGGCTATACACTACCAACACCCACAAAAGAATTTTATAATTTTTCAGGATGGTATACTGACTCTACATTAAAAACAAAAATTTCAAGTATATCACCTACACAAAGTGATAACATTACAATATATGCCGGTTGGGAAAAGGCAAATGTAACATTATCATCGAGTTTTATGTCAAAGCTGAAAAGTTATTTAAATAAAAATAATATAACTACGGATATCACTAAATTAACATTTGATAATTCATATGCAGGTTATACAAGAGTTGGTACAGAAACTGTAGATGGAACGTATGTATATAAAAATACAGATGAGGATATCTTGATATATTGGCCATATACTATATATGCTCCAGAAGATTGTAGTAATTTCTTTGCTAATTGGAGTAAGTTATCTAGTATAAATTTTAATAATTTTAATACGAGTAATGTTACATCAATGAATTCGATGTTTCTTAATAATAATTCATTGACCTATTTAAATATATCTAACTGGGACGTATCTAATGTTACAAATTTTTATCACACATTTGATGTTTGCAGTAGTATTAAGTCATTAGATTTGTCTGGATGGAATACTTCAAGTGCTGAAAATATGCAAGCAATGTTTGGTCAAATGTATGATTTGGAGGAATTAGTTTTGGGTGAAGGTTTTGATACCTCAAACGTAACTACGATTAGGTCAATGTTTTATCAATGTTGTTCATTAACAAATTTAGACCTATCAAAATTAAATTTTTCTAATGTTGAAAATATGCAATCAATGTTTTTTGAATGTATTAAATTAGAAAAGATAATATTTCCAAATTCACTAAATAATACTTTGACTAATATAGCACAATTATTTTATAAATGTGAAAGTTTAAAATCTGTAAATCTTAGCAGTTTTGATTTGTCATGTATAACTTATTATGATCTTTTTTTAGATGAATGTGATTCACTTATTGAAATTACTTTGCCTACGCATGTTCCTGAAAATATTACTATACAATTATCAAAAACTTTTGCACTAAAAGATGGTGATAAAATTATTACAAGTATTGATTCTAGCAATTGTTCATCATTAAATAATAAGTATACATACTATAGTGAATTTGCTAATTTAAATTATGTTTTATCTGATTATGGAGTTTTAGACGAAACGTATCCTACATATTATATATATTCATTTGGTCTAGATACCTTACCAACACCTATATGTACTGAAGGCTATACATTCTATGGTTGGTATACTGATTCATCATTTACAAAACCAATTACATCAATATCATCTAAACAAACAGGAGATATAACACTATACGCAAAATTACTTTGCGATATAAACATAGATCCTACAAAATATGAATTTAACTACCTAGATGATGATATAATCTACACTCCTACATACCAAACTGCTATGAAAGAAGATATAACATTAAAAGTAGAATATCTAGTAGATGAAGAATATACAACCACAATCCCTAAAAATGCAGGTTCATATAAAATAAGAATTACTAAAGAAGAAGACGAAACTTATTCAGCTTTATTATTTGAATCGGAAGAAGAATTATTAATTATTAATAAAATAAATCTTAATTCTACAACTCTAGACTGTAAAATAAAAGATAAACCATATACAGGTTTAGAACAAACTCAAGATATAATACTAAAATATAAAACAGAAACTTTAGTTGAAAATACAGATTATAAATTAACATATTTAAATAATAAAGAATTAGGAACTGCATGGGTAGTAATAAAAGCTTTAAATTTAAATTATGAAGGACAACTTGAATATTCATTTATAATCTATTCAGTATCAATAGATATAGAAGATGGTAATAATGGTACTCCATCATTACCATCAGATGAAGAAGAAATATTTATAACAAATAAAGATTATGAATTAAATATTAAACTTAATAATAATGTTTTCTCATATAATTTTAATGTACAAAAACCTACTGTAGAAGCTTATATAGATAAAGTTTTAATACCATCTAATTTATATACAGTAGAATATAGTGATTCGGATTCTATAAATAATGGAACTTATACCGTAACTATTTATGCATCTGGTGAATATATAAAATTTGATAAAGTTGTATTTAACTATGAAATAACAAAAATAGATATTAATGATGTATTAGATAGTTCTAATATAGAAAAAGAAGTAATATATACTTCAAATGAAATAAAACCATCAATTACTTTAGAATATTTAGAAAATCCACTATCTATAAATACTGATTATGAAGTTACATATTTAAATAATACAGATATAGGACAAGCTTCAATTATTATAAAAGGTATTAATAATTTTGAAGGTGAATATATAAAAACATTTGAAATAGTAAAATCTTTAGATGCACATACACTTGTTGTATCATTAAAAGATAACATAAATTCATTTGAATATACTGGAAATATGATAACACCAGAAATTATAGTTAAATATGCCGGTGCTATAAGATATGATTATACAACAGATTTATTAACAATAAATCCTACTGATGTAGGTACATATACATTAAATGTAACTATAAATAATGAAGAATTATATGCAAAAGGTAGTGTAGAATTTAGTATAATTTCATCATCATTAGAAACAAAAGATGAAGGTATAATTACAGATGAGGATAATTATCATTATCAAGATGAAAATGAAAATATTTTAGATATTGAAATTGAATATATAACTACATCATATAATTTTAAGCTACAACAACCAAAAGTTAAAGTAACATTAAATGGTAATGTAATATCTAATGATAATTATAATATAGAATATTCAAAAAATTCTATAGATGTTGGTAATTATACCATATCAGTATGGGCAGATAATGATAATATTAAGTTTAATAAAGTAGTATTTAATTATGAAATTACTAAAATAGATATTAATGATATTATAGATAATAGTGAAATAGAAGCCTATGTTATTTATACAGGTAGTGATATAATTCAAAAGATATCTTATAGTTATTTAACTAGAAAATTAGTAGAATATACAGATTATAAAGTTACTTATACTAATAATAAAGAAGTTGGTGACGCAACCGTTAAAGTAGAAGGTATTAATAATTTTGAAGGCGAAATGGAAAGAAGCTTTAAAATTATTATTTCTGATACAATAGAACATTTAGATGTATATCTAGATAATAATTCATTTAAATATAATGGTTCAACTATTATTCCAAATATTGAAGTATATTATAAAGGTGTACAAAGATTTGATTTTACTATAGAAATATATGATGAGTATAATCAAATAATTGAAGATCCTATAAGTATAGGTAAATATAGATTACTTGTAACTGTAAATAGTACTGATATATTTGGATTTGGTGAACAATATTATACAATTGAATTAAATGAATTTGATGATCCAAATCAAGAAGATTCTCAATTACAAATTAAAATAGATAATAATGAATTTGATTATAACTTTAATATACAAAAACCAAATGTTACAGTCTATATTGAAGGAAATGAAATATCTTCTGATTTATATGAGATAGAATGTCAAGATTCTATTAATGCAGGTACATATATAATTACTATTTGGGCAGATAATGATACAATTAAATTTTCAAAAGTTACATTTGAATATGTAATTAATTCTATTGAAATAAAAGAAGATATGTTAAAATCAAAAATTAAAGATTTTAATTTCACTGGTTTAGAAATTCTTCAAGAATTAGAATTAATATATCAATCATATCCTTTAATTGAGAATACTGATTATGAAGTCATTTATAATGATAATATTGAAGTAGGTATGTCTTATTTAACTATTAATGGTATTAATAATTATAAAGGTAGTTTAGAATATACATTTAATATTAATAAAGTAGAAATTATTAATGAAATTTTAGATGGACAACCTGGCAGTAATTCTCAACCTATCCAAGATTTAGAGTATTCTATTAATTTAAATGATAACCAATTAGATATTTCTATAAGTTTTAATACTATATCATTTAATTTTAAAGATCAAAAACCTGATGTTACTGTATTATTAAATGGTAATAAATTAGATTCTATATATTATACTGTAAAATATAGCGCCGATGAATCTATAAATACTGGACTTTATAAAGTTACAGTATCTTCAAGTAATGATAGTATTTCCTTTAATGAAGTTACATTCTATTATCAAATTAATGCAGTTAATTTAGGAAATGTTACTAAAGACTAGAAGATTTTATCTCCAGTAATATATACTGGTAAGGCTATTAAACAAGAAATTATATTTAAATATAATGGTTATAAACTAGTTGAAAATAAAGATTATACAGTAAGCTATAGTAATAACACAGAAGTTGGTGAAGCGACGATTACAATTTCTGGTATTACTGGTACTGGTAAGAATTTCTGGGGAACTATTACAGAAAAATTTACCATTGTAGATACTGCATCTTCTGATAAAGAATTAGTTATAACTATAAATAATACTAAACTTGTATATACAGGTAAAACTATTGATCTAGATATAACTGTTGAATATAACGAAGAAGAGATTACTGATTATTCTATAGAAATTAAAGATAGTGATGCACAAATTATTCAAAATTTAATTTATACAGGTAAGTATGTATTAAATATTTTAACTAAAATAGATGATGAATATATATCAGGTACTATTGATTTTGAAGTTAGTAAGAGAAATATTAAATTAGAAGATAACTCATATGGTACTAAAGAAAATCCTATTACAAATTTAGAATATATAGTATTAGATGATGATATTGATATTAAAATTGAATTGGATAATAATGATTTTGATTATAATTTTAAAGTTCAATTACCTAAAGTTACATTAACTATTAATGATAATATAATTGAATCATCTACTTATAAAGTTATATATTCTAATTCTTCAAGTACTAATACAGGTAAATATTATATTACTATCTCTTATAATGATGATAATTTGACAATCAATGATATTGTATTTGAATATATTATTAATAAAGTAAGTTTAAAAGATGATATGTTAGAAACTGAAATTACAGATCAAGAATACACTGGTGAAGAAATTACATTTGATATTTTAATAAAGTATCTTGATGAAAAATTATCAATAGATACTGATTATAAAGTATCATATGATAACAATACTGAAGTTGGTGATAACGCGACGATTACAATTTCTGGTATTGGTAATTTCGAAGGAGAAATATTTGAAAAATTCTCAATAAAGAGCCCTGAAACAGATCCAGACCCTGAAGATCCACAACCTACAGACCCTGAAGATCCA
>CAZGBY010000052.1:0-2414 GCA_964524125.1 uncultured Clostridium sp. | reverse complement strand
CAGACCCTGAAGATCCACAACCTACAGACCCTGAAGATCCAGAAGAACCTATTCCCGGAAAAGTATTAGAACTTGTAGATGGATGTTCATTTGTATTTAAATCTATTCAAATCACTGATTATGGTGATGGAG
This sequence comes from uncultured Clostridium sp., assembly GCA_964524125.1. Classification (GTDB taxonomy): domain Bacteria; phylum Bacillota_I; class Bacilli_A; order Acholeplasmatales; family Anaeroplasmataceae; genus CAG-307. Next base: position 2,282 of record CAZGBY010000052.1, on the reverse strand, counting down.
AAATTGAATATTTAATTATAGATGTTTCACATACAAAATATGATTCAAATCAAACTGTAGTTTTATCTTATGTTTTACCAGAATTATCTATTTTAAAATTATTAACACAATTTAAACAATATACTGATTATATAAATGGTTTATGTGAATTAAAGGTTTATGATAGTCAATATAATGAAATTTCAAGTGATGAATTTTCAGGAGAAGACTATGTTGTTACAACTGGATTTATCGTTGAATATTATATAGAAAATATCTTATGTGACAAGATATATATTTCTGTACTTGGTGATACAAATTGTGATGGATATGTAGATGCTTCTGACTTTACAAGTATATTTGCTTATTTTAAAACTTTAAATTATGAAAATTATTCTGAATGTATAATAATTAGTATGGATTCAAATAATGATGGATATATTGAAAATGATGACGTTTATACTTGGCAATATCATTATAATGGACAAGTTGATTTATTTGATGGTATTGAACTGATAGAATTTGAAGATACACAAGAATATTTAATTGATTTTGTAACTATAATTGAAATAAATGATTCAAATGAAATTGATATTTATAAAGAAGAAATTATTACAGAAGAAAAACAATATTCATCAGGTGAAGAACAATATTATTTTAAGTTAGAAAATATTAATAATTATATTGTTTGCACATCAGTAAATAAAAATGAGTTTTATATTCTTTCAAACGATAGAAACGAAGGTGTAATTTTATGAATAGAAAATTTAATTTGTTTATAAAAACTTTAATGGTTTTTGTAGTAATGATTGGGCTTGCATTTATTAGGTTTAGTATATGTAAAGCTGCAGAACAATTATATTTTGATATAGAACCAGAAAAAGGTTTAAGTAGTGTAACTAAAGGTGGAAGTATTAGTTATAATATATATTTAAATCAAGATCAATCATATTATTTGTCATCTGCTAAAGTTGGTGTTAAAGTAGATGATCAGGATGGCACTGCCATACATTCAAAATTAGAATATGAATTTAATCCGAATTTTATCCATAATGGTATTGATTACTCTTCATATTTTAAAAATGATACGACTGGATCATTAAAATCTGGATATTATTATGTTAGTTATGTGTGTACACCGTTAACTACTGATGAACAAGTTGCTGGACTTCCAACTTATAATAGAATGTTACTAGGTACTCTAAAGATAACTTTACCATCTGATATTAGTGCAACAAGCATAAAAGTTTATCCTACAGAAAAATCTAATACAACAAATATGGCATTTTTTAAAACAACAAGTGTTATAGGAAATACAACAACATTTAATTTTCTAAAAAATACACTTCAAACAGGGAAAACTGCAGAAACAAGTGTGACTGAGCCATCTAGTGATGCAAGTATATCATTAAAAGTAAATAATAATACTCCATCAGGTTCAGATGCAAGTTATACTTATAATTTAGATGAAAACACACAAAAAGCCACAGTTGGAATTGCTCCAACTGATGGCGCTACTGTTGAATCTATTTCATCAACTGATGGTAAAACATATTCTGGTAATTCATTTGATGTTAATGTATCAAATGGTGGAAGTGTTACACTTACAATTAATACTAAAGCTCAAGATGGAAAAACAGAAGGTAAATACACTTTAAAAATTACAAGAGATAAGTCAACAGATAATAAACTTAAGAGTTTAGTATTCTCTAAAGGTACACTTGATAAATCTTTCTCTTCATCAATTGAAAGCTATACTTTAAGTGTTTCTTCAAGTGTTGATTCATTAACTGTAACTCCTACAGTAAATAATTCTCTATCAACAATTAAAATAAATGGATCAACTCATACAAGCGGTAGTGCTTATACAATAAGTAAAGATACATCAACTTTAAGTATTGAAGTTACATCTCAATCAGGTAGTATAAAAACTTATAAAGTAGATATTATAAGATTAAATTCAGATACTTCAGCAACAATTAAAGTTTTTGATTTAGATGGAAATGAAATTAAACTTGATTCTGATTATAAAGCTACTGTTGCATATGATTGTAAAGGTTTTAAAGTTACAGTTACACCTACAAGTTCAAAAGCAACTGGTGGTATTGAAAATAAAGAATATAATTTTACAACAACATTAGAAGAAACTAAAACTTGTGAAGTTACAATAACTGCAGAAGATAAATCTACTAAAAAATATACAATTTCTATTACAAAAGAAGCTTCAGAAACAGGTGCAAATCTAACAAGTTTAGTTGTAAATGGAATTACAGCTACTATTGGTAGTGAAATTAATATTGTAT
>CAZGBY010000051.1:0-10310 GCA_964524125.1 uncultured Clostridium sp. | reverse complement strand
CTGCAAACGAAATCATAAGAAGAATTAGAAAACTGAAGAATAATTAAAAAAATATCCTCCAATTCGAAGGATATTTTTATTATTACTTTTTAAAATGAGCCCATAAACATATTACTAATTGTGATGGTATACCTAATGTAAATAAAAGCCAAATATTTATATTAAAACATAATAATGTTAAGTAAATAGTAAGTATTAAACTCCATACTAAGCACGATACTATAAAATAATTAAATCTTCTATTTAACCAAATTGAATTTAATACTAACCATACTATAGAAGATATAGGTAGTGCATATATGAATATTAACCACATATGTTTTATTCCTATTGTATTTAATATTATAAAAGTTACGAGTGCAATAAAATATACTAAAATTATTCCAATTGCAGTAATGCATGAATAAAATCTCTTTTTATTATTTTCTTTAATAACTGGTACTTCATCATGATCTTCTTCAAATAAGTAAGTTATATTTACATTAAATAATTTTGCAATATTATCAAGCATAACTACATCAGGCAATGACTCTGCTCTTTCCCATTTTGATATTGATTTATCTGAATAGTTTAATTTTTCAGCAAGTTGAAGTTGAGTTAAATTATTTTTAGTTCTAAGTTCGGTAATATTCTTTGCAATGATTAATTTTAAATCATTCATAATTTTTACCACCTTTCTTAGTCAAAATTATATCAAAAATAAATGCCTTTTACAATTAAAAAAAACTTTACTTTTCATCGTTTTTCTAATTAAAGTAGATAATTCTACCAAAAGTAGAACATAAAAAAACAAACTCTACTTTAACTTTTTTGATTAGTAGGTTGAATATCTTAGTTAAAAAACATAAAATTAAAGCAGAAAGGAAACGTGATTATATGAAAAAATTTATTATTTCGTGTGAGTCAACAGTAGACTTACCTTATTCATATTTAAAAGAAAGAAATGCAAGTATAATTTTTTATACATATATTATAAATGAAGAAGTAAAAATAGATGATATGGGGCGTGATAAGGATTCTTTACCTAATTTTTATAAACAAATAGAACAAGGAGCCATGCCAACAACTTCACAAATAAATGAAGTTCAATATGAAGAATATTTTGAAGAACTTATTAAAGAAAGTAATGTACTTCATATTTCATTTACGTCAGGTTTTACACCATCATTTAAAAATGCTCAAAACGCAGCTAAAATATTAAATGAAAAATATGAAAATAAAATAACTGTAATAGATTCTAAATGTGCATCATCTGGATATGGTATGTTAGTTGATTATGCACTTGATTTAAAAGATGAAGGAAAAGATCTTGAGTATATTGCAAATTGGGTTGAAAATAATAAAGAAAATATTCATCACGAATTTTTTGCAACAGATCTAACTCATTTTAAGCGTGGTGGAAGAGTTAAAGCTTCAACAGCTTTTGTAGCTGGAATTTTAGGTATTTGTCCATTAATGACATTAAATTTAGATGGTAAAATTGTTTTATATAGTAAAGCTCATGGTAAGAAAAAGGCTATGAAAAATACTGCAGATGTATTTGAAAAAACTGCTAATAACGGAATTGATTATAATGATAAATGTTATATATGTCATTCAGGTTGCATAGATACAGCTTTAACTTTTAAAGATTATCTAGAAGAAAGATTTAAGAATTTAAAAGGTAGAATTCAAATACATGATATTGGAACTATTATAGGATGTCACACAGGTGTTGGTACTTGTGCAGTATTTTATATGGGTTCTAAGCGTACAAATTAGGAGATTTAGTCTCCTTTTTTATTTTGTAAACTTGAACTTTATAATTCAAAGTACTATAATAAAGTAATTATAAAGAAAGAAAGTGATTATATGAAAACTAAATTTTTTAAAGTATTTAAATATTTTATAGTAGCTGTTTTGGTTTCTTTAATAATATGTTTATATCAATTTTTAGCTTTTAATATAACAAATTTTAGTAACTTTCTGCTTAATAATAATATTTTTATTTTTATAACTACAATAATTATCTCTATTTTTATATTACATATATTAATATTTTTTAATAAAAAATATAAAGGCTATTATGGTGGTGGAATTCCACAAATAGAAGCTTATCATGATTATAATTTAAATTTTAATGAAATAAAAATGGTACTTTGTATGTTTATAAATTCTTTATTTTCATTCTTTACATGTTTTCTTTTAGGAAGTGAAGGACCATCAGTTTCCATTGCAAGTAGTGTAGGTAAACTGGCAAATCGTTATGATAATAAAGAGGATAAGGAATTAATTGCGATTGCAGGTAGTGCAGGTTTTGGTTGTGCGTTTTTATCACCACTTGCTGGGTTATGTCACTTATTTGAAGAAAACCGAAGAATTATATCTTTAAAATTTTTATTTAAAGGTTTACTTCTAATTACTATATCTTTTTTTATAATGTATTTAATATTTCCTCATAAAATACTTCCAACATTTAGTACAAATCTACTGCCTATTAAATATTTAATATATATAATGTTATTAGGAATAATTATATTTCTAATTGGTAGATTATTTATTTATCTAATTATTAAAGCAAAAGATTTATCAATAAAATTTAATAAATATTTAAATTATTTAACTACAATATTATTGATTATTTTTATGGTACTAAAAAGATATTATCCACTATTAGTCGGTAGTGGAAGTTATATACTTACATTTGATTTTAATGATTTTTATATAATTACAATAATTGGAATATTATTATTTAGACTTATTTTCACATCATTTTCAACTTCATCTAATGTGTGTGGTGGAATGGTATTACCGATGATGTCAATTGGTGCTATTTTGGGAAATATATTTGTTAAAGTAATAAGTATATGGGATACTAATATATTAAATTATCAATGTATCTTTATTGTTTGTGGTATGGTCAGTGTATTTGCAGTTGTAACTAAAACTCCTGTTACAGCTTTTATACTTGGTTTAAAATGTTTTGATTTTTCATCAATGATTAATATTATATTACCACTTGTATTAACTATTACTATATCATATTTGCCTGTTCATATTAAAAAACTTAAAAATATTTATCATTTATTATTAGAAAGATTACCAAATATAAATGAAATAAAGGAAGGTGAACATAATGAATTTTAAAGAATTAATAAATTCTAAAGAATATGATTTTTTAAGAACTAATCCTAAATTAAAAGATAGAATTATTTTACTTGTAGTAGGTGGGTCATATTCTTATGGTACAAACTCTAAAAATTCAGATATTGATATAAGAGGTATTTATTTAGAAACTAAAGATGTATCTTTAGGTTTTAATGATGAGCTTCAATATAATGATACAAATACTGATACAGTTCTTTATTCTTTAAAAAAGTTTTTGAATCTTGTACGTGAATGTAATCCCAATATTATAGAAATGCTTTATGCTAAAGAAGAACATTATTTATATTTATCAGATTTAGGAAAAGTATTACTGCAAAATAGAGATTTATTTCTAACTAAAAGAGCAGCTTATTCATTTAGTGGTTATGCAAACGCTCAATTAAATAGATTAGAAAACGCTCTTGCAAGAGATACACTTACTGAATTCGATAAAATGCGTCATATTAATAATTCTATTGAAAATATGATTAATTCTTTTGAAACTAAATATAAATTATCACAAAATGATATTAAAACATATATTGATAATGATATAGAAGGTATTCCTCAAATATATATTGATTTTAATTTAAGTCATTTTCCTGTAAAAAAACTAAAATCAATAAATGAAGAAGTAAATCAAGTACTTCAAAGTTATAATAAAACAATATCTCATCGCAACAATAAAAAGGATGATTATCATTTAAATAAACATATGATGCACTTAGTTAGATTATATTATATGGGAATTGAAATTTTAAAATATAAAACAGCTCATACTTATATGGAAGAACATATACCATTACTATTAGATATTAAAAATGGAAAATATCGTGATGAAAAAGGTTATATGAAAGAAAGTTTTACATTACTTCTAAATAATCTTAAAGAAGAATTAGACTCTTTAAAAACTACATCTTTACTACCAGATAAAGTAGATGAAGATAAGTTTAATAAATTAATATTAACTCTTTATAAGGAAGCGTTTAAATATGATTAATATAAATATACCTAGCGAAGTTAAACGTGTACTAAATATATTAACATATAATGGTTATGACGCATATATTGTTGGTGGCGCAATAAGAGATACTATCTTAAATAAAGAAGTTAATGATTATGATGTTTCAACTAACTGTAATCCAACTAAAATAAAAGAATTATTTTCTGATTTTAGACAAGTTAATAATAATGGTGAAAGACATAATACTATTTCTATAAAAATTAATAATTATATTGTAGAAGTTACTTCATTTAAATATAAAGATAGAGAAGAAAATTCTTTAGTTACTGATTTAAAACATAGAGATTTTACTATAAATTCAATTGCATATAGTGAAGAAATTATAGATCCTTATAATGGTGTTTTAGATATAAACAATAAAATAATTAGAGCCTTAACTCCTTATGAATGTTTTTTAGATGATCCTTTAAGAATTTTAAGAGCTATAAGATTTAAAGCTTTATATGAATTTAATATCGAATCTAATACAAATAATGCTATTCATAATATGTATGAATTACTTAATAATATTTCTAAAGAAAGAATTAAAAAAGAATTGGATTTAATCTTAACTTCAAAAATTATTAAAGATATTTTAATCGAATATAAAGATATAATTACATTTATAATTAAAGAACTTAAACCTTGTATAGGATTTAATCAACATAATAAATATCATAATATGGATGTTTATAATCATATTGTAGAAGTAGTGACTAATACAAGAAATGATCCTATTTTAAGAATGGCTGCCCTACTTCATGATATTGCAAAACCTTTAACATTTACACAAGATGAAAATGGTGTGGGTCATTTTTATTTACATGCAAATAAAGGTTGCAATATGGCTTATGATATCTTACATAATTTAAAGTATTCTAATAATGAAATAGAACAAATAACATATTTGATTAAATATCATGATAATACTATTAATTTAACGAAAAAGAGTATAGCTAAGAATTTAGCAAATACGCCTAATCAAAATGTTGAATTATTCATTAAATTATTAGAACTTAAAAATGCAGATTCTAAAAGTCATACAATCATAAATATTATAGATATAGATAATTCAAAAAAGATAATTGATGAAATTATAAATACTAATCAATGCTTAAAAGTTACTGATTTAGATGTAGATGGTTTTGATATGAAAAAAATAGGATTTCAAAATAAGCAAATTAAAGAAGTGTTAGAGTATCTATTAAATGAAGTGATTGAGAATAATATACAAAATTATAAATCTACTTTAATTAAAAAAGCACAAAAGTATTATTTATTAAGATTTAAATAATAGATATACTTTTAATATAAAAAACATAAAAAAATTAATAAAATAATATTATTTATAATATAAAATGACATAAAACTTGATTTTATGATAAAAAAAAGATAAAATTAATAAGTAAAATATAAATAAAAGGAGAATGTTATTATGGCAATTGAAGCTGGAGATTTTAAAAATGGATTAACATTAGTTATCGAAGGAAAACTTTATGTTGTTCTTGAATTTATGCATGTTAAACCTGGTAAAGGAGCTGCTATCTTAAAGACTAAGATGAAAGATTTAAGATCAGGTAACATTGTTGAAAGAAACTTTAATACAAATACTAAGTTTGAACAAGCTCTTATTGAAACTAAGGCTGTTCAATATTCTTATGAATCAGGTGGAGTATACTATTTCATGGATATGGAAACATATGATACATATGAACTTTCAAGTGATACTGTAGGAGATTTAAAATATTATATTTTAGAAGGTATGGATTTATCTTTACGTTTCTTTGAAAGTGAAGTATTAGGAATTAATGTGCCAGATAAAGTAGAATTAGTAATTACTGAAACTACACCTGCAGCACCAGGCGCTTCTGCAACATCTACTAAGGATGCTACTGTAGAAACAGGTTTAAGAATTAGAGTTCCTCAATTTGTTAAAGAAGGAGATAAAGTTATTATTTCTACAATTGATGGTTCATATTGTGGTAGAGCTTAATCAAATGAATAAAGTTGCATTAGTAACTGGCAGCGCTATTGGTATTGGCGCTGCCATTATTAAAGAATTGGCAAAAAAAGGTTATGATTGTGTTATAAACTATAATACTTCTTATAAGGAAGCTTTATCTTTAGAAAATGAAATTAGAAAATATAATATTAGAACTTTAGTTATTAAATGTGATGTATCTAATGAACTTGAAGTTGATAATATGTTTTCTAAGATAGAAAGTGAACTAGGTGGAGTAGATATTCTAGTTAATAATGCAGCCGTTGATATTCCTAATATTTTTAATAATAAGAAAGTAGATGACTTTAGAAAAACATTAGATGTTAATTTAATAGGTTCTTTTTTGACTTCAAAAAGAGCTAAAAAACATATGATGGAAAGTAAATGGGGAAGAGTTATTAATATATCATCTACTAACGGAATTAATACTTACTATCCAATGGGAATTGAATATGACGCATCTAAAGCTGCACTTAATTCACTTACTCATAACTTGGCAATAGAATTTGCACCTTACGCAACAGTAAATGCAATTGCGCCAGGATTAATTAATACTTTTAATGAGGTTAAAGATTATGATGATGAGTTTATGCAAATGGAACTCGATAAGATATTAGTGAGAAGAATTGGCGAACCTGAAGAAGTAGCTAAGTTAGTTTCTTTTTTAGTAAGTGATGATGCTTCTTATATTAATAATTCAATTATTAGAATTGATGGTGGGCAGTATAATAGTAATTAAACAATTGTTGATTTATTTCAATAATTGTTTTTGTTTGGTATTTTTTGTACAAAAAAGATATATTAATGTTATAATATAACTATATTTGTTAGGGGATGATATTATGGCTGATAATTCTATTTTAGAACCTTTATCTGAATATAATTTAAAGTATAAAGAAATGATTAAACAAAATAGTTTGAATTATTTTGAAGAACTTGTAAAAGAATCGAAGGTTGATCTGGCAGAAAATAAATTATTAGTTCGTAAATATAATGAAAATTTGAACTTATCTAATAAATATGATAAGTTAGAAAAACAAGGAAGAACTATTAAAATTATTTTAACTATTTTAACAGTGATTGTATTTTTAAATGCTTTATATTTAATATATTATGGATTTTCTTGTGATGAGGTCGTTAAAAGTATTATTGGTTTTGGCTTAATTGCAATTGGTATTATATTAATTATAATCATATGTAAAAAGGTTAATAAGCTAATTGAATATAGACGTAATAAAAAAGAATATTATTTTAAGGAAGCAAATTCATACAAAGAAAAAGCATATTTACAAATGGAAACTTTAAATAATTTATATACATATGATATCCCTAATAAAATTATTGAATCTACAACTCCGCTTATAAAGCTCGATTCTATTTTTGATATTGATAAATGTCAGTATTTACATGAAAAATTTAAATTACCTGATAATAATGATATTAATTCATCAGTAAATTATGTAAGATCAGGTTCTATTGTTGGTAATCCTTTTGTAATATTAAATACATATAACACGAAAATGCAACCTCATACATATGTGGGCTCTATAGTAATCCACTGGACTACCACAACACATACTAAAGAAGGAACGAGGACTGTTCATCATTCTCAAACGTTGACAGCATCAGTTACAAAACCAGCCCCTATATATTATTATGATACAAGGTTAATATATGGATGTGAAGCCGCACCTAATTTATCATTTGGCCATGAACCTAATAATATTAAAAATAAAAGTGAAAAGCAAATTCAAAGTATCGTAAAAAAAGGAACTAAACAGTTATCTAAAAAAGAAGAACTTGCAACTAAAAATGGTGGTTCATTTACTATGATGGCTAATAATGAATTCGAAGTTTTATTTAATGGTGACGATAGAGATAATGAAGTTGAGTTTAGAGTTTTATTTACTCCTCTCGCTCAAAAGAATTTACTGGGTCTAATGAAAACAAAAGAACCTTACGGCGATGATTTTTATTTTTATAAAAAGAAGATGTTAAATTATATTATTTCTGATCATTCTCAAAAATTTAATTATAATTTTGATGAAAGAATATTGTATAATTTTGATCTTGAAGATGCCAAAAATAAGTTTGTAAATTATATCAGTAATTATTTTAAGAATTTATATTTTGAATTAGCGCCATTACTATCCATACCAGCTTATCAACAATTTAAAACTAGAGAATATATTTATAATATTCCATATAGATCTAATATAACTAGTTATGAACATGAAAGCTTAGCTAATAGATTTGATAGAAGACATTTAATTCATAAGGATTCAAAGACAGATTGTATTATAAAGGCGAATTTTGAACATAAGATTGGTGATAGTGATAAAATAGCTATTAATGCATATTCATACGATACAATTGAACATGTTGATATAATTCCAACCTTAGGTGGAGATGGAAGAATACATGGTGTACCAGTACATTGGCTAGAATATATACCTGTTGTAAGGACTTCTTATATGGAGAGTAAAAATCTTCATTTAAATAAAGAAGAATATCAAAAGACTCAAAAAAATGATAAAATTAAAGAATTTTTATCACAATATAGTAAGAATAGTGCTATAATATATGAAAGGGGATTATTCTCAATGTTAGTAAATGAGGATTTAAATGATGAGGATATGGATAAATTAAATAAAATATTTAATAAAGAAGGAGAAATGTAAGATGGCAAATCAATTAGATGAAATGACAGGGAATGTTAGTGAAACAGGAAGAGATATTAATGTTATTAATAAACAAATTCCAGTTAAAGTTGGTGTAGGTTCTAAAATCTTTGAAGTATTAATGTGGTGTTTACTTATTGTCCCAGGTATTGTATTTTTAATTAAAAAGATTAATGCAGCTAAATATTTACGTCAATTAGAACAAAAGATTCAACATAATGCTTCTCAAATTGATAATTATTTAGAACAAAGAGTTATTATATTACAAAATTGTGCTAAATTATTAGATAAAGCTATAGAGCTTGATAAGTCAACTTTTACTGAACTTGCAAAATATCGTTCTGGCAATATTAGCGATTTAGAAAGAAATGATTTCTCTGGTGCACTTGACAGCGTATCTAGAAAGGTTAATGTAGCGTTTGAAAATTATCCTGATTTAAAAGCTCATAATGAGATTGCAGATGCGATGCAACAAAATTCTTATTTACAAAGAGAAATAACTGCAGCTCGTGAAGTTTATAATGATAGTGTATTACAATGGAATAAAGCAATCCAAGAATGGCCAGCTAAGATGATTGTAGCAGCTAAGGAAGGATATACTACAAGAATTCCATTTAGTACATCTAAAGAAATAAAAGAAAAAGCTAAGGATGTATTCTTTTAATAAAACTAGCTAGCAAATTGCTAGCTTTTTTGGTGAGGTGTTTTTATGTATAAATGTCCATTCTGTCATTCAAATAAAATTTCTAAAGAAGGAGATTTTAATGAATTTAAAGGGAAAATAAAGGAAATTATGGAAGCTGAAGGATCTGTAGAATTACCTACTTCTTTTAAAAAAGCTTTTAATGATTTACTTTTGTATGATATGTATGATGATGAACAGTATCTAAAAAATCTTGAAGAACATGGTCTTACTTTAATTTGTGATGATTGTGGTACGATTTTTAAAGAGAAGGATGAAATAAATGAAGAAAATTTCGTTATGCCAACTGAAATAACAAAAGAAGAATTCTCTGATATTTTAATTAAAGGTATTGAAGAAAATAAAAATGAGATGCCGGAGGCTGTATTATTAGATAAAGATGAGTTTATTAGTGGACTTTGTGATAAAAGAAAGAAATATTATAAAGAAAAGGCATACGAAATGATTGAGGATTTACTTGTTAGTGTTAGGTTAATGAATGAATTTTCGTTTGAGAATGAGGAAAATGATGAAGAATATATTTCATAATTGTTAACGATGTCTAGCGTGGTGTGTTTAATATACCACGCTAGTTTTATAAAAAAATAAAATTGGTTATTGACAAGAAACTATAAATTTAGTAAAATTACAAATGTTGCTAACGTAAAGGTTTAACAACATAAAAAAGTTGACAATTTTTTCCAAAAAAAGTTGTTGACAAGGTATATTAAAAAATGGTATACTACTTAAGCGTTTAAATAACGCAGTTGGTCTTTGAAAACTGAACAATATGACAATTAATAAGCCAAGCGAATT
>CAZGBY010000050.1:0-11205 GCA_964524125.1 uncultured Clostridium sp. | reverse complement strand
TTTGTATACCGATTTATATGACGATGTTTTTATAATAAATATAACTTAATAAAAACATAAAAGGATGTTTTACTATGACGATTAAAGAACTATTATTTATTTGATTAATTAATCGTTTATGTTGAAAAAGTTGAGTATTTATACTAAAAAAATATGTAAATAAAATTTGATTTTATGGAAGAAGGTTTATTATGAAGAAAAGTATAATATTTTATTTTATTGCACTTGTTGTGTCTTTGTCTGAATTTGTTAATATATTTTTGACATATATTTCAATGTTAAATTTGTCAAAAATTGATGATAGTATTAATTACATTTATTATTTATATCTTGTTATTGTGATTATAGCTATTCCTTTATTTATTTTGAGTATTATAAAGATGATAAAATCCTTAAAAGAATCAAAAGATGTATCTAAAAAGGCGATATTTTATTTGATGTTAAATCTATTTATTATGTTTTTTATTTATTCATATCTAACAGTATATTATTTTAAAAAAAATTATAATACTTATATAAAACTTATGGAAGATTCTTTGATTGGAGATTATTATAAAATTTGTAGAAATAATTTATTTATAGATTTAATAATAAGTTATATTCATCCTATAATCTATATTATATCAATAGTCTTAGCGTATATATTTAAATCTACTGAAGATGATATTAATATAAATAAAATAGATGAATCTATAAATGAAAACTTTGAAGATTTAGAAGATTTAGATGCTTAAAAATACATATTAATAATGAAGAACATAAAGATTTTTATTTAAATTGTGAAAAAATATCAAAATTATTTGCATAAAAGATAATTATACAAAAGAAGATTTAGAAAAAGTAATGAAGATTAAATTTAATGCTTTTGAGGTCGATTTATCTAATATCAACATAATAATATAAAATATATCATAATGATGTAATACACTGAGATATGTTTCTGAAGATATGATAACTGATGAAAATAATGCTGGTACATATGTGATTTATGTTGATGATGTAAAATTTGCAATGAAAGATAAAGAAAGTGTTTATATTCACAAAGCATATATGATATTTTACAATAATAATGAAACTGACTATTTTTTTGAATTTGGTTTAACAAAAAAATATCTTGTTATTTAGAAATCCTTTGTAATCATTCACTTGAAGATATATTAATATGTCTTGAATCAAATTTTAAATTCTATATAATTAACCACACATCTTTAAAACCAAGAGGTTGGAAATCAAGAATATGTGCTTATTTCTTTTTGAGTATGATCACTTGTGGTATCTATTGCTTAGTGGCTTATATATGTAATTTAACATTCAAATCTAATCAAGGATCTAATATTGGATATTTTAAAGACTATCAATAATATAATTCAATAATTCTACTTAAAGGTCTTACTATATATAGTTAGGCTTTTGTTAATGTTTAAAATAATTCTCATTGCTTTATAATGATTTTTATATTATAATTTTAATGTTTTAAAAGGTGATTTTGATGTATAGAGTAGAAAAAAATAAAGATAATAAATATGAAGTTAAAACTGGTAATAAAACAGTAAAAGTATTTAACCAATATGATGAGGCTTTACTTTACTGTGGAAAACTTAACTCTGGTAAAATCAATATAAATACTTCAATGAATAAAAAGACTTCTTCAAGTTCTAAAAAAAAGAAATCTTCTAATAATAAAAAAACATCTAATAAGAAGAAAAAGAAATCAAGTAGTGTTGGAATAGTAATAGTTTTTGTAATAATTATAGGTATTTTAGGATATTTATACTTTACTGGTAAATTAGATACTATCTTATCTAAATTCAATGGCGATTCAATAAATACCACAACTTCACAAAATGATAATTCAATTAATAATGATGGCTCTATTAATGAAAATATAATATTTGATGATTTTCAAATTCATTTTATGATGTTGGGAAATGATAAAGCAGGAGACTCTATTTACATTAAAGCAGGAGATACTGATATTATAATAGATGCTGGATCTCGTCAATCATCTGCAACTACTTTGAAATCATATATGAATAATTATATTACAGATGGTAAATTAGAATATGTAATCTTAACTCATGGTGATCAAGATCATGTGGCTGGATTTACTGGTACAAATGGTATTCTATCTTCTTATGAAATAGGTACAATTATTGATAATGAATATACAAATAAAACTACTCAAGTATATAAAAATTATGTTTCTTTAAGAGATTCTAAGGTATCAAATGGTACAACTCATTGGTATGCCGCAGATTGTTTTAACAATAAAAAAGGTGCAAAAAGAGATATTAAATTATCAGAAAATGTAACAATGTCTATATTATATAATTACTATTATTTTAATAAATCATCAGATGAAAATAATTATTCAGTATCTACTATGTTTACTTATTCATATAACAATACTAATAAATATTTTATGTTTACAGGAGACTTAGAACTTGAAGGTGAAGAAAAGATGTCTGAATATTATGATGGCTCAACAAGTGACAAAACACTACCAGAAGTAGAACTATTTAAAGCAGGGCATCATGGTTCAAAAACTTCATCTAATGAATGTCTACTTTCTCTAATTAAACCAAAAATGTGTGTAGTATCTTGTTGCTGCGGAACTGATGAATATACAGAAAACTTAGATAATCAATTTCCTACTCAACAATTTATATCTCGTATTTCTAAATATACTGATGCTGTATACATTACATCTACGTATAAAACTTTAGAAAATACTGGTAGTGAAATTAATACTTCAGGTTTTCAAGCTATGAATTGTAATATTATTGTATCTTGTAAGGACAATTCACTTGGTCTTTGGGCTTCTAACAATTTAATTAAGTTAAAAGATTCAGAGTGGTTTAATCAGGAAATAACAATTAATGGAATAACAAGAAAAATGAGAGTTTGGGAATAAATTCTAAACTTATTATGGAGTGATTTTTATGGAAATTAATGAAATATATTATGGATTTAAACTTGAAAATAAATCTTATAATAAAGAAATAGATTCTACATTATATGAATTTAAACATTTGCATAGCAATGCTACTTTAGTATATATAGAATCTGATGACAATAATAAAACATTTACTATAGGCTTTAAAACATTACCTAAAGATTCTACAGGTATTTGTCATATAATTGAACATACAGTTTTATGTGGTTCTCAAAAGTTTCCGTTAAAAGAACCTTTTGTAAATTTATTAAAAGGCTCAATGGCTACTTTTTTAAATGCTTTTACTTCATCTGATTATACTGCATATCCTGTTGCAAGTTTAAATGATAAAGATTTCCATAACTTAGTTGAAACTTATCTAGATGCGGTATTTTCTCCTTTGTCAATTATAGATGATAAACCTTTCTTACAAGAAGGTTGGCATTATGAACTTTTAAATGAAGAAGATAATCTTAAAATAAAGGGTGTAGTTTATAATGAGATGAAAGGTGCACTTTCATCTGCTGAGGCTAAACTTGAAGAAGCACTTGATAAGGAATTCTATAAAGGAAGTATTTATTCTAATAATTCAGGAGGTGATCCTGATATAATACCTACTCTTTCATATGAAGATTATAAAAACTTTTATAATAAGTATTATCATCCTTCTAATAGTATTATTACTTTTTATGGTAAATTAGACATCTTATCTTATTTAGAATTTTTAGATATAGAATATTTATCTAAATATGATAAACCTTTATCAGAAATTAAAATTAATAAACCTAATGAATTAATTTTAAAAGATTATTCTTTAGAATATGAATTGCCACAAACAGAATCTTTAGAAAATAATTCATATATAGGTATTGAATTTAGAATGCCTGATTTTGAAAATCAAATTGATAATATTGCACTAGATATTATTATTAATTCTTTATTTTCAACTAACTCATCTCCTTTAAAGAAAAGACTTTTAGAGTTAAATATAGTAGAGGATATAGAAGCGTATACTTGTGATGATTCAATAGTTCCAAATTTAAAAGTAATATTTAAGAAAACTAATAAAGAAAATAAAGAATTACTTTATAATACTTTAATTAGTGAACTTGAAGAAATAGTTAAAAATGGTTTAGATAAAAAAACATTAAAAGCTAACATTAACTTTGCTCAATTTAAAAATAAAGAGCTTGATGTAGGTACTATGCCTAAAGGTATTATATTTTCTTTATCTTTAATTCAAGCACATAATTATAATATAAAAATAGAAGAAGCTTTAATTGTTAATAAACATTATAAAGAATTAAAGAAATTATTAGATACTAATTATTTTGAAGAACTTATTGAAAAATATATAATTAATAGTAAACATTATGTAATTGTAACTTTAAATCCTTCTTATGAATATGGTATTAAAAAAGAAGAAGAATTTAAAAATAAAATGAAAGAAATTAAAGATTCTTTATCTCATGATGAAATTTTAAATCTTATTAAGAAATCTAATGAATTATTAGAATATCAATCAAATGAAGATTCAAAAGAAGATTTAGAAAAATTACCTAAACTTGAACTATCTGATATTTCAAGTGAATATAATGTAATACCTTCAAATATTTATAAAGAAGATAATTGTGAATATATTATTCATAATTTTAATACAAATAGTGTAGCTTATTTAAATTTATATTTCGATCTTAAAACTTTAACAAAAAAAGAATTACAATATGCTTTATGTATACCAAGATTATTCCAAGCCTTAGATACAAATAAATATTCGTCTATTGAATTATTAAATTATATTAAAACATATTTAGGTGGTTTAGGTTTTTCATTTCAAGGATATGCTAAATCAAAGGATGACTATGGTATTAAAATGAAAATGTCTACATCAGCATTAACAGATAATATATCATATATACCTGAAATTATAAATGAACTTATTAATAATCTTATTTTTGATGAAAATAAAATTCAAGTTGTATTAAACCAAAATAGAAATTCAGTTAGAGAATCTTTAATTAATAATGGTACATCTATTGCATCATTTGAAACACAAGCTTGCCATACTAAAATAGGTAGTATTTATGCAGATATAATAGGTTATAATAGATATTTATTTATTAATGAAGTTTCAAAAGATGTAAATAAATTTATTTTAAAAATAAAAGAAATATTACCTAAAATATTTAACAAAAATAATTTATTTATATCTATATCTGGTAATGATGAAATGATTAGTAATCTTAAATTTATAATTAAAGATTTTAAATTTGATAACACTAAATATGAAGAAGTATTTGAAACTAAATTAAAAGAAAATAAATTGGGAGCTTTAATAATTTCTTCAGATGTATCTTATAATGCTAAATCTATTAATTTAAATGATTATGATATTAATTATGATGGCTCACTTGCAGTTTTATCACATATATTAAGATATGATTATTTATGGAATAATGTAAGAGTTAAAGGTGGAGCATATGGGACTGGTATTTCTATTTCTCCTTTAACTGGTGAGATAACTTTTTCAAGTTATAGAGATCCTAGTGTTAAAAAGACATATAGAGTATTTGATAATGTTAAATCTTATTTAGATAAACTTAATTTAACAAAAGAAGATTTAAAAACTTATATAATTGGTTGTATAGGCGCATTTGATATTGTAGGTTCTAATACTGTTTTAATTGATGAGGCAGATATATTATACTTAACAGGTAGAACTAAAGAAAGTCAATCTAAAATAAAACAACAAATATTAGATACAACACTAGAAAAAATTAAATCTTATTCAAGTTTATTTGAATATATTAAAAAGGAAAGCTCTATTTATACAGTTGGAACAAAGAATAAAATTAGTAAGATGAAAAAAATAGAAGAAATTAATCAATTGTAGTAAAAATCATTTGCTAATTTAATAAAGTAATGTTATAATTAAAAAGAATTAATATTTATATTTTTTGTGAAAAGGTGAAATTTTATGGCAAGATCAAACTCAAAATCTAGATCATATGTTCCATTTAAATGGACAAAAGAATTAATTATATTTTTATCAGTGTTAGTTGTAGCAATTGCATTAACTATTATTTGTTTAATCCCAACTTCAAAAGAGAGATTCATGAATGAATGGACTGAAGCTATTGAAGCTGCTAGTGGTACTGCATTCGATGAAGATCATGTATTTGAATACATTTCATATAATGAACTTGAAAAAGCAAGAAAAAATTGTTCTTCTGAAGAACCATTATTTGTATTATATGGTTCTTGTTTAGATTCTACTACAGTATCTAATATTACTGAAGTAAATGATATGGCTACTGAATATGAAGTTGATAAGATTTATATTTTAAAATGTGATTTCGTAATGGAAGCTGATGAAGATGATGCTAAAGACAAAGCAAAATTAGAAAAATATCGTGATGCTTTAGGACTTGAAAAGATTGATAATTTATATACTTATTGTCAATTATTTGTATATACAAACTCTTCTGAATATGATTTTAATTCTCAAGATATTATTGATGATAGTGATAACACAGATGCTAGTTTTAGTAAAGCTTTAAAGAAATGTATGTCAACTTATTCTCCTAAAGCTAAAGATTCTGAAGTTTTAAATAAGTAATTAATAATAGAGATAGCATGCTATCTCTTTTTATAACAAAAAGGAGATGTTTTAAATGATAGAAAATATTAAACAACAAATTAAAGAATGTTTAGAAAAATATTATAAAAATACTTATAATATAGAAGCTAATATTATAGTTGAAGAACCTAAAAATCCTCAAATGGGAGATATTGCTCTTCCAATGTTTACGATGATAAAAACATTAAAAAAACCAGTTCCTGAAATTACTGAAGAAGCCTCAAAAATTATTAAAGAAAATTTTGATGTTGTTAAAGAAATTAATCCTACTGGACCATTTATTAATATTTTACTTGATAAGGCTTTAATATCTAATTCTATTATAAAAGAAGTTGTTAGTCAAAAAGAAAACTTTGGCTCTTCTAAAATAGGTGAAGGAAAAACAATTGTACTTGATTATTCATCTCCTAATATTGCTAAATCTTTTAGTGTCGGACATTTAAGATCAACAATGATAGGTAACTCTTTAAAATTGATTTTACAAAGATGTGGGTATAAAACAGTTTCAATTAATTATTTAGGTGACTGGGGTACACAATTTGGTAAGATGATTGTGGCTATTGAAAAATGGGGAAATTTAGATGATATTAAAAAAGATCCTATTAATGAACTTGGCAAACTTTATGTAAGAATTAATGAAGAAGAAAAGACTCATCCTGAACTTGCAGAAGAGTCAAGAGAAGCTTTTAGAAAGATTGAACTTGGTGAAGAAAAATATGTAAACATGTGGAAATGGATTAGAGAAGAATCTTTAAAAGAATCTGAACAAATCTATAAACTTTTAAATGTATCATTTGATTCTTATAATGGTGAAGCTTTCTATAATGATAAGATGGATGTAGTAGTTGAAGAACTTAAAAATAAGAAACTTTTAATTGAAGATGATGGAGCTAAGATTGTAAATTTAGGTGATGATCTACCACCTGCACTTATTAAAAGAAGTGATGGTGGAACTTTATACATTACAAGGGATTTAGCAGCTGTTTTCTGGAGAAAGAAAGAATATAACTTTGATAAGGCGTTATACGTAGTTGGTGGAGAACAAAAGCTGCATTTTACTCAACTTAAAGGCGTACTTTCTAAGATGGGAAGAGAAGATTTGGCTTCATCTATTGAACATATCAATTTTGGGTTAGTTCTTAAAGATGGTAAGAAGATGTCAACAAGAAAAGGTAATGTCGTAAAGCTTTATGATATTCTAGAACAAGCTATTGATGCGTCTTTAAAACAAATCATAGAGAAAAATCCAGAACTTGAAAATAAAGAAGAAATTGCTCGTAAAGTAGGAGTAGCTGCTGTAGTATTTAATGATTTAAAGAACTTTAGAGGCTTTGATTATGAATTTGATATTAATCAAATGGTTAAGTTCGATGGTCTAACTGGACCTTATTTACAATATACTTCAGTAAGAATTAATTCTATTTTAAAAGATTTATCTTATGATGTTGATAATATGGATTGTGAACTTTATAATAAACCTCATTATTTTGAATTAGTAAGACAAGTTGCTCAATTTAGACAAATAACTGAAAAAGCAGCAGCAGAATATGCACCATCAGTTATTGCTAAATATTTACTTTCTCTTGCTCAATCATTTAATAAATTCTATGCTCAAGAAAAGATTAATGTAGAGGATGAAAAGATACGTAATACTAATTTATCTCTTGCATATAGTGTTAGAACTATTATAAATGAAGGTTTAAAATTACTTGGTATTGAATCAGTTGAAAAAATGTAATTGATTATTGAATTAAAACGTGTTATAACCCGAGTTTGCCTGACATTTTTAGCCTCTATAATAGTAATAAAGCAAATAGCTAAGCCAAAAAACGGCTTAGCTATTTGCTTTTTATAACTTGAACTTTATGTACGTAGACTTATATGACTACTTGAAAATCTTTATTTTCATTTTTATGTCTTTTAATTGTGCTTTAGTGTATAAATCAGGGATAATATTTATTCCAAAAGAATCTAATATTAACTTCAAATCAGGATCGTCAATATCACAAAATCTATAAAGCCCATCTGTATATAAATCAACTTTCCATTTATTTAATGCATCTTGTAATCGATCTGCAGGTAAACCTGTTGACCAATTTTTGGTTTCATCTTTTCCTTTGAAATCAATAATTTTGTTTTGGATAAGACGTGTAACAATTAAAGCTATTGTACAAAGTACTAAATGAGCTTCTATGTGTTCATCAGTTCTAACAAATATAGGTCTTGTATCTAATGTACCATTCATAATTCTAAATTGCTCTTCGATTCTGGTTAAGCCATGATATTTATCAATTACTTCTTTATCAGGCATATCTAATTCTGAAGTAACAATTTGATAATATCCAAAAGATTGACGATAGTTTGCAATTTTTTCTTCATCTAATATCATTTTAATTTTAGAAGCGTCAAGTATTTCTCCTGTTTCATCGTTTAAACATTCTTTTTTTATAAATTTCTTTAGTGATTTTGATTGCGTTTTAGTTATTTTAAAATTTTCCGGATTAGCTTTTAGTCTATCTAAAAAATCTATAAAGGATTTATTTTCAGCCATTTGTTTCTTAGCAAATTTTTCTGACCAATAAACAACAACTTTTTCAACTATTTCTTGCTTTTTATTATTTTCTAAAGTAACTTCCCTTTTGTATGTTCTAGACTTATACTTAAAGGATTGACCTTCTTGGATGTAACCATCTTGATTATAAATCCAATCTTTTTCCTCTTTTTTTGTTTTTTCTATACTTTTGCTTACTATATAACCATGTTTGTTATTCACTATATATGCAGTATTGTTACCAGCATACATACCTCTATCGCCAATAAAAATAAATTTATCATAATCAAATTTATCAATTGTTTTAAGTGATGTAGGTACGGTTAGATGGTCTAATGTATTGCTAGGAAAAACATTGATAGAAATAGGAACTCCTTGTTCATCTATAAATAATCCCATTTGAACAATAGGAAGATTTCTTTCTTCTTTACATACGCCATCTTGTCTAAGACCTCTATATTCTACTTCACCTTTTTCATTTCTTATTGTTTCATCTGGTTTTTCAATTTCAAAGAAGAAGTTTGTACAATCATAAAAAATACATTTTGTCGTGCGTTTTGCGTTTTTTATCAATGATTTATTTATTTTTTGAAAAATATTATCCTTGTATTGATGAATAAAATCTAAAGTATCATATACATTGTATATGTAAGCGTCATCATCTAGTATTTTTTCATAATACATATCATTTTGTGACATTGTTTTAATTTTAGAGGCGGGATTTAATATTCTTCCATAGACAAGTAATCTGAAAAAAGACACTAAATCGTATGACAAATTATTGAAATATTTATATTGTGAAAAAAACTTGATTAATCCTAACTCGTCTAAAATCCTTTCAATTAAAACATGTGAATATAATCTTGGATGACCAATTAAAATAGGATCACCTGGCTTCACGTTAACTGTATAAATTTTATCTTTAACTGGTTCGACATTTAAATATGTGGCTATTTCTGGAATTATAGGTTTTCCTATTTTGACTGAATGTTTTAGTCTATCATAATAATCTGGTAATCCATCGTCATATTTACTATAAGGACCGAGATTACAAATTATCTTTTTTCTTCCTCCCTTAACACCTGGAGTATATACACTTTGAGCTAATCTTAAATAATAAATTCCATTGTTTTTAAATCTTTCTACAAACATATCAACACCTCTTACGTATATGACTACATAAAAATTATAGCACTTTTTTCACGAAAAAACAATAAAAAAAGCACATTTAATATATAAAACTATATAATTTTGGTGCTTTTTTTTGAAAATATTAAATTTTTTGTAGGCAAACTCGGGACAAGTTACTCAATTTAGACAAATAACTGAAAAAGCAGCAGCAGAATATGCACCATCAGTTATTGCTAAATATTTACTTTCTCTTGCTCAATCATTTAATAAATTCTATGCTCAAGAAAAGATTAATGTAGAGGATGAAAAGATACGTAATACTAATTTATCTCTTGCATATAGTGTTAGAACTATTATAAATGAAGGTTTAAAATTACTTGGTATTGAATCAGTTGAAAAAATGTAATTGATTATTGAATTAAAACGTGTTATAATATTATCACGTTTTATGGGGGCGTGGCGGAATCGGTAGACGCGGTGGACTCAAAATCCACTGGTAGTGATACTGTGTGGGTTCGAGTCCCACCGCCCCTACCAAAAAATAAGATAGGTAAGCGGATATTTCAAATCAGGCGGTAGGAGTTTTTGCCTATTCGATGAATAATTGTAATTTTTAAAAGCTATTGATGATTTTATTCAATATCTTTTTTTTAGTTTTTGAAATTTAGACATTGGATTGTTTTCTATTATATCGTTCATGCTAGATTTGAATGTAAAAGAAGATATTATTTTGATGATGATGGGAATTACGTAAAATAAAATAAATCACGTAAAAATATAAAAAAATTACTAGTAAATATTCGTATCATTTGATTATTCTCGTAATATATGTTATAATTTACGAGAATAAGGAGGCAAATATGCGTAAATTTGATTATAAAAGATTATATGAGCAAAATTGGGATAGTAGAACGTTAGGTTATATTGCCAATATTTCACAAATGCAAG
>CAZGBY010000049.1:0-11489 GCA_964524125.1 uncultured Clostridium sp. | reverse complement strand
ACCTATAAAAAATGGACTTTTATCACTTAATTCCACTTTCTACTTGAAATTCGGCTTAAAATCATACCTAAATTTGCTTTATTTATTCAAAATTAAAAAAAGGTAAAAATATATAAAATATCTTTACCAAATAAAATTACTTTTAAGCATTTCACCATTATCTATTAATATGTCTTCTCCTGTTGTAGATTTATTAATAACAGTTAAAAAATATGCCCATAAGGCTATTTCTTCTGGTTCAGCCCACTTATTAAGCAATGTTTCATTTAAAACAGCAGCCCACATTTTTTCATCTTCCATAATATGTTTATTAAGCAATGTTTTAACTCCACCTGGTGAAATACTATTACATGTTGCGCCAAACTTTGCCAAACGTAAAGCACAATTTTTCATATAAGCTACCATTCCACCTTTACTAGCTACATAATAAGGAAATTCAGCACCATTTCTTGAAGACGCAGACGCATTAAACAAAACACTTTTTATGCTTTTTTGAAATGCATAATACTCAGTAATATTAATTGTGCCTATTAAATTAGTCTCTATATCATCTTCATTTTGACAACCAGCATTATTAATTAATATTTCTATGCCATCAATTTTAGGTAAATCTTTATCTTTAATATTTTTAATAAAATGTGTATATAATTTATTTTCTATTGTAGATGGCAAAATATCAAATCCAATAACTTCATGACCTTTATCTAAAAATAATAATGCCATTTCTTTTCCAATTCCTTGACTAGTCCCAGTTATTAATACCTTCATAAGTATCACCCATTTCAAATTTAATATATTCGTAACCTATATTTGATTCTTTCATTTTATTACAAACTTTATATCCAAGTGGTGAGAAAATAATTTCAAATACAAGTTCTAAAACCATTCCTGTTAAAGAACAAACTACACATTGCACTAATGTCCATCCAAAAAAGAAATGACTCACTAAAAATGCGAAACAAAAATTATCCACAAATTGGCCAATTGATGTTGATACATAACTTCTAATTGCATACACTTTAAAAGAATCAGGATTTTTATGAAGCATTAATCCAAGACCATAATTCGTCAAGTTATTTACAACAGCAGATACAAAAAACGCAATTGTAGAACCTAAAAGTACATACCAAGTACCACCAAATAAATTATCTAGTGCATTATTGATTTCATCATTGTCTATACCTTGAGCCCAAATTCCCGGAATTTTAGCACAAATAAAAAATATTAAGCATACAAATAAATTAACCAATATTGCAAAAACTGATATTTGAGTCGCAGCTTTTGGTCCAAAATGTTTTGTAATAATATCATTTACTAAAAATACTACCCACGATACAATAATACCACAGTCAATAGCCATAAATGAAAATGGCATATTTACTGATTTATTAGCCAGTAAATTCATCGCAATAAAAGCCATTATAAAAATGGCTAGTATTGGAGAGGGTATACTTATTAGTAAAAGTTTAAAACTTTTAAATTCACTTTTTATTTTATTTTTCATATAAATTCTCCTTGTTTTTTATTTTAAAAGATGGTTTGGCAAGGAACACCTTTGTTAATAATTATAAATGAATTATAAATATTTTCAAGCAAATATAATTATATTTATTATAATTTTTTCATAAATTTAATTAGTGTAAGAATTTCTTTAATAAATTCTTATAAAAATTAGATTTATACGGTTGATATCTCATCGGTAAATCTATCCACGTTTTCTTATCTACTATAGATTTAAAATGAGAAAATGCTATAAATCCATCATAACCATGATATGAACCCATACCACTTTCACCTACTCCGCCAAATCCCATTTCTGAGGATGCTAAATGAATTACACAATCATTTATACAACCACCACCATATGATAACTGTTCATTTACTTTCTTAATATGTTTCTTATTTGATGTAAATAAATATAGAGCAAGTGGTTTGTCCTTATCTTTTAACTGATTTATAACATCATCAAAATTAGAAAAAGTAAGTATTGGCATAATAGGGCCAAATATTTCTTCTTGCATAACAGGATCTTCAATACTTACATTATCAAGTACTGTAGGTTCAATTTGTAAAGTTTCCCTGTTAGATGTACCTCCAACAATTACTTTGTCAGATTGTATTAATGATAACAATCTATCAAAATGTTTTTCATTTATAATATGTCCATAATCACTATTTGATAGTGGATTTTTGGAATATTGTTTTTCAATTTCTTCTTTAAAGTATTTTATAAACTCTTCTTTAATAGAATTTTCAATCAATATATAATCAGGTGCTACACAAGTTTGTCCGCAATTTAAGAACTTACCAAATACTATTCTTTTAGCAGCTAGTTTTAAATTAGCACTCTTATCTATAATACAAGGACTTTTACCACCAAGTTCTAATATAACAGGTGTTAAATTGTAAGATGCAGATTTAAGTACTTCTTTACCAACAGCTTGCGAACCAGTAAAGAAGATCATATCAAACTTTTGTTCAAGCAAAGCTTGATTTTCTTGCCTTCCTCCTGTAATTACACTAACATATTCTTCTTTAAATGCATCTTCTATAATTTTCTTTATTATTAAAGATGTTTTACTTGAATATGCACTAGGCTTTAATATAACAGTATTTCCAGAAGCTATAGCATCTACAAGAGGATCCATTGTAAGCATAAAAGGATAATTCCAAGGAGACATTATAAGTACATTCCCATAGGGTATGGCTATTTTATAACTTTTAGATCTAAATTGTGATAATGGAGTTTTTACAGTTTTTTTCTTCATGAATTTATGCAAATGTTTTTTCATAAAAGATATTTCTGATAAAGTAAGCCCTACTTCACACATATAACTTTCATATTCTGATTTACCTAAATCTTCTTTTAATGCTGTATAAATTTCTTTTTCATATTTAATAATTGTATTATACAATTTATTTAAATTATTAATTCTTGTTTGATAAGATAATGTTTTCCCAGTTTTAAAATATTCTTTTTGTTTATTTAATATTAATTTGATTTCTTCTTCAGTCATAATTTCACCTATTTTTTTACTTGATAGTAAATTTCTTTCATTTCATCTAAACTAAATAGTTTTGGTACAGGATATAAAGGATTAGCTTCTTTATATGCGTGAAGTGCTAAAGAGTCAATATCCTCATCTTTTATACCATCTAATTTAGCTGGTATATTCATTAAATTATTTAAACTAACAATTTTCTCTATAACTTTACTTGCTCCAATTTCATAAGAATCATCTTTATTACATATATTAGTATATAAACCTATTTTATATAATTTCTTATAAATAGATTTACCATACATTTTAAGTACATAAGGCATTATTACAGCATTTGCAAGGCCATGAGGTGTATTATATCTTCCACCAAGTGAATGTGCAACAGCGTGAATATAGCCAACATATGATTTAGAGAATGCAAGACCTGCTTTAAAAGACGCGTCTAGCATATTTTTTCTTGCTTCATAGTTAAGGGGTTCTTTATATGCAACAACAATATTTTCAAATATTAATTTACACGCCTCTAGTGATAAACGACGTGTTTCTTTTGTTGTAGATTTTCCTATATACGCTTCTATTGCATGAGTAAGTGCATCCATCCCTGTTGTTGATGTTAAATGTTTAGGTAAAGTATAAGTAAGTTTAGCATCTAAAATAGCATATTTAGGAATTAATGGAAATGACATAATTGCATATTTATCATTAGTTTCTTTATTTGTAATTACACTTGCAAGAGTTGTTTCACTACCAGTACCAGCTGTTGTAGGTATTGCAATAAATGGTGGTAATTTCTTATGAACTTTTAAAATACCTTTCATTTTAGATAAATCCTTACCAGGATATTTTACACAAGCCCCTACTGCTTTAGCGCAATCCATTGCAGAACCTCCACCAATTGCGATAATACCTTCACAATTATTATTCAAATATAAATCTAATGCTTCTTTAACATTTAAAGTAGATGGATTAGGTTGTGTCTTGTCATATAAAACATATTCTACCTTTCCGTATAGGGCTTCATATACATTGTTAATTATTTTATTTTCTACAATTCCCTTATCGGTTACAATTAAAACTTTTTTAACATTTTCTTTCTTTAATAATATCACATCAATGGCATTAAGATCATGTAATACTAAAGGATTACGATAAGGCAGTATAGGAAGTACCAATCTAAAAGTACGTTGATAAATTCTTGAATAAATCTTTTTTAAAACATTCATGAGTTTCTCCTCCAATTATAAACATTCTTTTCCTAAATTAATTTCATCTAAAGTTGATGAAATTTTATTTAAGCATTTATATAAAATAAGTCTATCTTCTTCATTTACAACATCATTTAATTTTTTAAGAACATTATTAATCTTATTATATATTTTCAGTCCCACTTTTTTACCTTTATTTGTTAATTTTAAAGGACTATTATATCTTTTTATATTATTAGAATCACAAAAAATATAACCTTCATCTTCTAAAAAATCAATACATCTTGAAATAGTAGCTTTATCCTCATCACACTTTTCTACTAAATTCGTAGAGGTTAACTCTTCATTAATATAAAGTTGATAAATTATTGAAATATGAGGACTTTTTAAATTATATCCTTCCATTTCTTGATTTTTAATTTTTCTTATATTTTTATTGATTTTTGAAATCAATAAAGTAAAATTACTAAATCTTTCTTCCATAAAGTCCTCCTGTTGTTGATTTTTCAACAACTTATTTTATATCATACTTCTTTAATAATATATTGTCAAGAAAAAAAGCCCACTTTTAATGGACTTCTATTAAATATTATTTTCTAAATATAAATATTCTTCTTTATCAAACATATTAAATCCTAACGAATTCCAAAAATCTATGACATTAGGATTTAAAGCTTTTCTAGATAACACAATCTTATCATTTTCTTTAAGTGCAAGCGATATAAAATCACGCATAATTTCTTTTCCCATCTCAAAATGATGATATTTTTTATCAATCATAAAATAATTAATAAATACTTCTTTATTTAAAGGGAAGTCAATATAAAAATCTAACATACCACAATAAGTATCATCTATTTTAACTAATATAAATTTTCTATTACAAACATTTTGAAGTTTAACACTTTCAAAAATATCACTACCTGATTTATATTCTTTATTTTGCATATAATCAATATTATTACTATAAAGAAAATAAACTTTATCTAAATTATTTTCATCTACATATTCAAAATTCAATACTTTACTTAATTCATCTAGAAACATATAAACTTTGCCCTCCCTTATAATAATTTCTTAATCGTTTGGAATAAAATATAACCAGCTTCTTGTGGTACATATGATGGAAGTTTTGGCAAGATATTAACCTTAAATTTATATTTAGATGCGTCATCTAAATTAAATCCATACGGATAGGAGGAAATATCATAAAGTCCTACATCATATTTTAATGTTTCAAACATATAATCATTAATTAAATTAAAATCAACTGTGTTTATAATTATATCATATTTATTTAATTCTTTCAAATTTTCATATTTTATATTATTGCAATATAGTTCTTTTATATCATGTGAATCTCTACAATATATACTTATATTATTACAATAAGGTTTTAACATATTGTATATAGCTTTACCACAATAACCATAACCCATAATTAAAATATTTAAATTAAATAATGTTGAGTCATAATCATTAATTATCTTCTTTATTAATAAATAACTAGTTAGTTTAGCATTTTCCCATGCATAATAAGGTATATCTAAATAACTTGAAAGTTTTATATTTTCTTTTATCGAAATATTTTTAAGATCATCATTAATTTTACCTGCAATAATATGCTTAATATTATTATTTAATATTATATCATTTAAATTTATATTACTATCTTTTATAAACAAAAATCTATCAATACCTGAAATTGGAAGAATTAAAGTATCTATATTATTAAAATCTAATATATCATCAGAATAAATTACATTTTCAAAATAATTACTTAAATATAAGAATCTTTTATCTTGAGTTTTAATAATACCAATCATTATATCACCAATTTATGTTATGAATAATTTATAAATATGTGTCTAAAATTAAAACTTATATGTCATACTATTTTATGAAATGCTAAAATATGATATTATTTAAATGGGTGATAATTATGAATTTACCAATTAAGAAAAATAATACTAAAAAAGATATTAATATGGCTAACAAAGGTGCTAAATTAGAACAATTAGTTAATGAATCTAACGAATATTATAGATATTATGATATAGCAGTAATTCATAAAAAACCAGTACCTGTACAAATAGTTAAAGTATCATACCCATCAAGAAATAAAGCAGTTATTACAGAAGCTTATTATAAAATACCTTCTACTACTGATTATAATGGAATATATAAAGGATATTATGTCGATTTTGATTGTAAAGAATGTAATAGTTTAACTTCTTTTCCAATCAAAAATGTACATGATCATCAAGTTAATCATCTACTTAGTATTAAAAACCATAATGGGATAGCATTTTTACTTATTAATTTAATTAAATTTAACGAATATTATTTATTAGATATAGACGATTTTAAACCCTATTGGATAAAAGCTAAAGCTGGACTTAAAAAATCTATGCCAATTAAGGATATTCAAAATTTAGGAATTAAAATAAATCAGGGTTATAAACCTAGTATAGATTATTTAAAAGGTGTTGATGTATTAATTGAAAAGTTTAACAAATAAATTAATAATCATTTTAGCATTTCTAAATATTATAATTATTATTTATATATTAAAAATATATACTACCTTACCGAGTATACAATCTTCTGATTTTTATATTAATGATGAGGTAACTATTTTAGATAGCACATCTAATATAATCAATCATAAAGCCACTTTTAAAACATCTATTAAATATGAACAAATATCTCAAAATGTTATTAATTCATTAATATCTACTGAAGATGAAGCTTTCTTTATACATAATGGGATTAATCCTAAAAGAATAGTTAAAGCACTAATTAAAGATATTAAAAGCTTTAAAGCTAAAGAAGGTGCATCTACTATTACTCAGCAGGTTATTAAAAATAAATATTTGTCTTCTGATAAAAGTATTAATAGAAAACTAAAAGAAATGATGTTAGCATTAAAGTTAGAAAGAATACTTACTAAAGAAGAGATTATTACTTATTATTTAAATAATGTTTTATTTTCTGATAATATTTATGGAATATATAATGCATCTTTATACTTCTTTGATAAAGAGCCAATAAATCTTACTATTGATGAGGCTTCAACATTAGTAGGTTTAATTCAACTTCCTAATTTTTATAATCCTTATAAGAATTTAGAAAAATGCTCTTTAAGAAGAAATATAGTTCTTAAAGCTTTATTCAAAAATAATTTTATAACACAAGATGAACTAGATTTTTACAGGAATATAAACTTATATAGTAAACTTAAGAAAAATGAAAAATTTATAAATACTTCATATTATAATCAATATTTAGATATTATTGATAATAAAGTAGGTACTGTAAGTACTTATATGAATAAAGATATTCAATATACTTTATATGAAATAGCAACTAATAAATTAAATTTCTTACCTGATGATGATATTAATATTGGTCTTATTTGCATAGATAATAATACAAATGGGATATTAGGTATATATGGCAATAGAACACCATATAAGAAGACTATAAATACAGTACTTCAAAAAAGGCATATGGCCTCTTGTATGAAACCTATTATGGATTACTTACCTTATTTTGAAACAACTAATAATAGTCCAGCTTCAGTTATAATAGATGATGATATAAATTATTCTAATGGTACTAAACTTAAAAATTGGGATAATTTATATAAAGGTGCGATTTCTATTCGTCAAGCTTTAAGTGAATCTAGAAATATACCAGCTCTTAAGATATTTAATATGACATCTTATGAAAAAAAGAAAGAAATATTATCACGTGTTAATTTAGAATTACCAGGTACATTGTATGAAGCTGATTCAATAGGGTGTGGAAATGCATTATTTTCACTTTATGATATAGCATCATGTTATACAGCATTTGCAAATATGGGTAAATTTAGAAAAGTTGAAGCCATTGTAAATGAAGAGCCCTATTTACAAGTAATGAGACCAACTTCTGCATTTTTTATAAACACTATATTACATGATGTATTTAAATCATCAAGTTATAATATTGATGGATATATGATGGCTAAAACCGGTCAAACCAATTATGATAGTGATACTATTAAAAAATATAATATTCCACAATATGCAACTAAAGATTCTTATGTAATAAGTTATACTAAAGATATTACACTAGGTATTTATATAGGTTATGATAAAATATCTTCAACTTGCTATCTAGATAGACAAAAAACACAAATACCAAGAACAATTATGAAATATTTTATGAGAAAATATCAAAATAATGCAAAAGAAATTACTATACCCTCAGATATTACTTATAAAAAATGTAATATTATTAATAATGAATTATATTTAGATGATAATGGTAAGTATGATTACTTTATAAAGGATGTATATCCTGATAAATATAAAAAGAGAAGCTATTTTAAAATTTAGCTTCTTCTTTTTATATTAAAATACGATAGGTGATATTAAATTTCTAAGCAAAGCTACTACACTATAACCTGCAATATCACTTGTTTTTGAATATACATCTAAGTGAGCCTTTATTTCATCCTTACATTCAATATCAATACATTGACTATCACCTGTAAAATTTGGTTTTGTTTGAATTAATATTTTAGTATCATTAACACCTCTTGTAGCTAAAGCAGTCGCAACTCCTACATTAATACCTGTAGGTAAATTCAAAATTGCATCATATGCACTACCATAGAAAGCTTGTGTATCTTTTACTTCCATTTCTTCTTTATATAAAGATGCTTTCTTTAAAGATGCAGGCCCTTTAGTATTTGTAAGTTGAGATTTTGTTATACCCATTAATTTTGCTGTTTGAAGCACTTGAAAACCTGCAATTGCGCCGCTTGCTAAATGAATACGAACATTATTTTTAATGCATAATTCTTTTATTTTATTATAATAATTAGTATCTGCAAGTGCACCTATTGAAAGTAAAATCACATTTATTTTAGAATTTAAAGTATCTTCTAAGACATATTTTACTGCTTGAGGATTTGTACCTTCTACTATATAATCTGGTTTTAAGTTTAATAAATCTTGATATGAATTACAAACAGGTATATTTAAAGATGCGGCCATATTTGTTCTACTTTCTTCAGTTTTTGAGTAACAACCAACTATTTCATAACCTTCAAGTAAACCTTTTTTATAACAATCTACTACTATTTTATTTAATTTTCCACAACCATATAATCCTAATTTTATCATATAAAAACCATCCTTGACATTGATTTAAAATAATTATATGATTATTATATCAAATAATTGGAGGCAAGACAATGTTTAATAAAATAGTTATTATAGAACCTATAAATATGTTAGATATTCATTTAAATAAATTAAATGAACTTGCAAATGAAGTTATATATTATAAAGATATACCACAATCTGATGATGAAATTATTAAAAGAATTGATAATGCTGATTGTGTGCTTCTTTCATATACTTCTCAAATAAATTCTTATATACTTAATAATGTTAATAATTTAAAATATATAGGAATGTGTTGTTCTCTTTACTCTAAAGAATCAGCTAATGTAGATATTCTAGAAGCTGAAAAAAAAGGAATTACTGTAAAAGGTATTAGAGATTATGGCGATGAAGGGGTAGCAGAATATATTATATATGAACTTGTAAAGTTTATGCAAGGATATGATGGGCTTAAATGGGATAACATAGCACATGAAATATCTAGTCTTAAATGTGGTGTTGTAGGTCTTGGTACAAGTGGTACATTAATTGCTAAAACATTAAAATTCTTTGGTTGTGAAGTATCTTACTTTTCTCGTACAAGAAAAATGAATTTAGAAGATGAATTTGAATTTAAATATATGACATTAAATGATTTAGTATCTTCATGTGATGCAATATTCTTAGCTCTTAATAAAAATGTTTTACTCCTAGATAAAGAACAATTTGATTTAATGAGTGGTAAAAAGATATTATTTAATACATCAATCGGTCCTGGATTTAAACAAGAGGCTTTTGAAAAATGGCTAGATGATGAAAATCATTTCTTCTTTGGTGATACACTTCCTACAATTGGAAATACTAAATTATGGGATAAAAAGAATACTTATACTATTAATAGATCTTCAGGTGGAAAGTCATATGAAGCTTATAAAAGATTAGGTGAAAAAGTATTAAATAATATTTTTGAATATTTAAATATTAATAAATAGTTAAAACAGCAGATTTTATTGTCTGCTGTTTTAATGATTATGAAAATATCATGCTGCTAATTGGTGGATAGATAAAAGACTTTCTCACGTTGAAGTTATTTATCCTTTTTATTGAAACCAGTATTATATGCAAAAGAAAAACTAACATCAATAGTAATGATTATGGTTTCATTACAAATTAATTGATGTTAGTCCTTTTTATTTATTTTGATATAAAGTATTAATATTTATATTATATAATATAGCGAAACAAAATCATATTTGATTAATAATACTTGACGTTTGTAACTTGTAGCTTGTTCCATATTTGTTTTAAAGTAAATTTTTTATTCCTCCCAAAATTAAATAGTTTGTAATTTTCAACAAACGTTTTATAAAAAGAAACCGTTTCTGAACCATCATCGCAAAGCTTCACCTCAATAAGTCTAATTTTAGGATTAAAATCTTTCTTGCACGTAATAGTACAATTTTTATAATGAGGATAATCTTGAATAAAAAAAACACATACTTTGTATAAGACCATTATTCAACTTTTTAATAAATTCATCATAATTCACTATAACCACTCCAAAATTGTTTCCAATAATTTTTCCCAACCTAAATCTAGTTTATTTTTTTTAATATACTTATGAACTTGATTTAAAATTTTCTTAACTTTAGGGTCATTAGGAACACCCCCTGCTGCTTTAGCAGCATCTTAAAATTGTTTATTTTGTTTTCTATTATTACCCGGTCTATTTGTTGAAGAAAGCATATAAATAGCGCCTAATCCTACAGCATTTAGGATACAAGCTCCAGATACTGATGCTGTAGAGGCGCTAGTAGCGCCTGCAAGTATAGTCCCACCATATTGAAAAATCTCAAAAGTTGGTATACTAGTTGAACATGCCATACTAACTAGTTCACCAACTGCTGCGCCAGTAAGTCCACCAACTACAGTTGCGCCAACATAATCATACCATTTTACGCTACCATTAAATACTTCTCCATCATCTTGGTAATCCATATAAGCCGCAATACCAAAACCAAGTACTGCGCCTATTATAGCAGCTACTATAAAAAATGCAATATTCCCCTCAGGATCAAAATAATTCACCGGATCATTTGCACAATATGCAAATAAATTAACAC
>CAZGBY010000048.1:0-12014 GCA_964524125.1 uncultured Clostridium sp. | reverse complement strand
CAACATTTGTAATTGAACCAATTGATTTAGATGTTTATGTAAATGAATCTACAATCACATATGGTGCATTACCTACAGTTTCAGGTATTGGTTTAATAAATGGTGATACAATATCTTGCTCTGATTTTGTATATAATGATTTGACCACAAATTCAACAACAGTTATTCCAAATTTAGATGATATAATTATTATTGATCATAACGGACAAGATGTGACATCGTGTTACAATCTTATGCTTCATGAATCAGATATATATTTTAATCAAAGAAGTATAACAGTGACTATTTCATCAGATGTTAAAGTTTATGATGGTTATGAACTTAAAAATAATGAATATGAAATAACATCAGGTACTCTTGCTAATAATGATGAAATAGAAATAAAAATTGATAGTTCTATTACAAATGTTGGTAGCACAGATAATATTCCTTCATCTATTACTATTTATAATAATGGTAACATAGTTAGTGGAAACTATGATATTAACGTTAAAAATGGTATATTAAATGTTAATAAACGTGATTTAACGATTACTACTAATGATCAAACATACACTTATGATGGTAATGAAAAATCATCCTTATATACATATGAAGGTTTAATTTCCTCTCATCATATTGAAGTTATAGAAAAAACCGAAAAAATAGATGTAGGTAATTATTCTAATATAGTTAAGGTAAAAGTTTTAGATAATAAAGGATTAGACGTAACTGATAATTATAATTTGATTTATAATTATGGTACTTTAACTATTAATCAAAGATTAATCGAAGTTGTAATGGAAGATGAACAAAAGATATATGACGGTTTATCTTTAACATCTAGTAATTATTATTTAAAGGATGAAAATGCATTACTTGAAGGTCATATTATAAATGTAACTGGTACTGGTATTCAAACAAATGTTGGTACGTCTGTAAACAATGCAAATATTACTATAGTCAATGAAAATGAAGAAGATGTAACTAAAAATTATAAGGTCGTAGTTTCTAGTTCTTCATTAAATGTTTTAGCAAGACCTATTAAGTTAGCTATTCAAGACAACTCTAAAATCTATGATGGAAAAGTACTTGATACAACATATAATCTTGTAGTTGATGAAGATTATTTTGATTTAGTTGAAAATCATGAATTATCAGTATTTTTAGCTACAAAGATTAAGGATGGAAATATTGAAGAGGAAGCATTAGAGGCTGGTTCTTATATTTGTTTTGTAAGAACATTGAAAATTAAATATAATAATCAAGATGTAACATCTAATTATAAAATTGAAACTAATGAAGCTTTATTAGTTGTTGAAAAAAGATATTTAGAAATTAATATGAACAACATTAGTAAGGTTTATGATGGTGAAGAACTATATACTGATTCATTTGATATTATAGAAGGTAGTTTAGTAGATGATGAGATTTTATTTGCTAAATCAATATCTATTTATAATGTTGAAGAAAGTTCTACGTTTACTCAAAAAGATGTAACATATAGTATTAAAAATGATTATAATATAGAAGTAACTTCAAACTATGAAATTTTAATTAATGAATTTACATTAACTATTTCACA
The DNA here is from genome assembly GCA_964524125.1 of uncultured Clostridium sp. GTDB lineage: Bacteria > Bacillota_I > Bacilli_A > Acholeplasmatales > Anaeroplasmataceae > CAG-307. The sequence continues at coordinate 10,450 of CAZGBY010000048.1, read as the reverse complement.
AAGAAAAATTAAAATAAATCTTTCTCCATATGAGATTATCTATAATGATGAAATAATTAATTTTAAAGAATATAAACTTCAAATAGATGAAGAATATTTTGATATAGTACCAGGACAAGAACTTGAAATTGAAACTAGAACTTATCAAGATAATAATCCTGTAGATGCGATTAATGTTGGTACATATATTAATAAAATTACTGATTATTATATTACTTATGATGACAAATATGTAACTAATAATTATTCTATTGAAACAGAAGATAGTTATATTTCAATTCTTCATAGAGAAATTATTATAGGTACTTATAATGAGGTTTGGGAATATGATGGATGTTATCATTCATATGATTTAGAAAAGTTAGAACAAACAGATTTAGGACATAGTATAGTTTATTCTAATTGGTTTTCTTGTAAATATGTAGGTATTTATGATAATAGTGTTGATATTAGTATATTTAAAGAAGATAAAGATGTTACGTCAAATTATGATATTATATATAACATTGGTACACTTGAAATTACTCCACGAATTATTACTATATCTACTGAAGATTTAACTAAAGAGTATGATGGTTATGAACTTAAAAATATAAATAAGGAATATTCTATTACTGATAATAATATAGAAAAATCTCTTGGTAAAAATGACAAATTAATTATAGATGAGGATACAATTACATCTATTATAAATGTATGGCAAACCGGAGAATTAAATAAATTTGAATTTATAATATATAGTATAGAAGATAATCAAGATGTTACATCAAATTATGATATTACATATGATTGGGGAATTCTTGAAATAACACTAAGATATATTACTATATCTACTGAAGATTTAACTAAAGTATATGATGATACTGAAATAAAAAATCTAGACAAAGAATATTCTTTATCACATGAATGTATTTATGAAGAAAATGAAAAATGTGATGAAATTCTAGGTTACAAAGATGAATTAATTATAGATGAGGATACAATTACATCTATTATAAATGTATGGCAAACCGGAGAATTAAATAAATTTGAATTCGTTATTAATTCATCTATTTATAATCAAGACGTAACACTAAATTATAATATTTCATATAATTGGGGAATCCTTGAAATCACGCCAAGACCAATTACTATAGATCTTTGTGATGAGGTTTGGGAATATGATGGATGTTATCATTCATATGATTTAGAAAAAAAAGAACAAACAGATTTAGGTCATAGTATTGTTTATTCAAATTGGACAGAAGTGAAATATGTTGGTAAATACAATAATAATGTTACAATTAATGTATTTAAGGAAAACTATGGTGATGTAACTTCAAATTATAATATTACTTGTAATTTTGGAACACTTGAAATCACACCTAGGACCATAACTATTTCAACAAATAATTTATACAAAGTATATGATGGTTATGAACTTAAAAATGTAAATAAAGAATATTCAATTAAAGATAAAGATAATTTAGAGACAAAATCTCTTGGTCAAAATGATGTATTAATAATTTATGAAGATACAATTACATCTATTACTTACTTCGATGAATCAGGTGAATTTAATAAATTTGAATTCTATATTTATAGCAATGAAGATGAAAAAGATGTGACTGAAAATTATCAAATATCAAATCCTAACTGGGGAAAACTTACAATCTATAAACGTCATTTTAATATTTCACTTGTAAACAAAGAAAAAACGTATGATAAAACTCCTTTATATACAAACGAATGGACTGAAGATATAAATAGCTATGATTTATCACATGATGAAAAATTAAATATATTTGGTCTTGCTAAAACTGATAGTTTGTTTGTAAAATCTAAAAGTATTACATATGTTAAAGAATCAAATACGTTTAATCAAGCTGATGTAGTTTATTCTATTACTCATTCAAATGGAAAAAATACACTTTCAAATTATGAATTTAATATTAATGATTTTTCACTTACAATCATTAAACGTAATCTTGTTATTAAACCAAAAGACGAAATTAAAATATATGATGGAAAAGAATTAATTGCTAAAAATTGGGTCTATGTTAATGATACTAGTTTAGCAAATGGAGACTATTTAAATGTAACATATACTGGTAGTATTATTAATGTAGGCGAAGTTGACTCTTTTATATCTATTTATAATATATATGATGATAATGATACTTCATCATTAGCAGAAAATTATAATATTACTTTGTTAAACGGTAATCTTAAAATAACTCCAAGACCAATTCAAATAATTTTAGAAGATTTTGAAGTTACTTATAATGATAGTATAATTACTTGTTCAAAATATAATCTTTCAACTATTAGTCCATATCTTTCTTTAGTTGAAGGGCAAATCCTTACTATTCAAACAAAGACTTACAAAGAAGATGATCAAATAGTTGCGATTAATGTTGGAACATATATTAATAAAGTACAATCTGCTAAAATTGTTACTCAAGATAACCAAGATGTAACATCAAATTATGAGATTGATACTATAGATAGTAAAATTATAATTAATCCAAGACCAATTACTATAGGTCCTTATAATGAAATATGGGAGTATGATGGTAATAACCATTCATATGACAAAGATACAATTTTAAGTACAGATTTAGGCCACACTATTACTTATGATAATTGGACCATGGTTAAAGATGTTGGTAAATATGATAATGATGTAACGATTATAATATTAAAGTCAACTGAAGATGTAACATCAAATTATGATATTACATACAGTGGAACATTAGAAATAACAAAGAGAATTATTGTTATATCAACTGATGATTTATCTAAAGAATATGATGGTACTATTTTAACTAATAGTGATAAAAAGTATTATTTATCTAAAGAACTTGGAACTGATGATGAATTAGTTATAGATGAAAGTACAATTACATCTATTAAATATGTTAAAGAGTCTCGTACTTTAAATAAATTTGATTTTTCAATTTATAATAAAGAAAAAGATGTAACATCAAATTATGATTTTTCATATGAATGGGGTACTCTTACAATTACTGCAAGGGAAGTTATTGTCAATATTGAATCATATGAATGGGTTTATGACAGTTTAGTTCATCATCATCAAGTTTATGAATTGATTCGTAATGATTTATCTTCTGCACTTGTTGTAGGCGATAAAGATGAAATTATAGGTTATAGTTTTATTCAAAATGTAGGTGAGGCTGTAAATGCTATAGATATTAAGATCACATCAGAAGAAAATGAAGACCGTTCTGATAATTATAAACTATCTTATAAAACAGGTATACTTAAAGTTTTACCATGTGATTTAACTATTAAACCAAAAGAATCATATATAGAATATGATGGTAAATCACATAATATCACAGAATATGAAGCTTCAAATTTAGGTATAAATGACTCACTTGAAATCTCTACATCTTTAACAAAAACATATGTTTCAGATAATGAAAAGTATGGAATTGAAAATAGCATTACAAAATATTCAATTTTAAGAGATAATGAAGATGTATCAGGAAACTATAATATAACATTAGAAGAATCTATATTTGAGATTATTAAACGTGAAATTACAATAGCACCAATGGATAAAGAGATTATTTATGATGGTAAATCACACAATATTACGGATTATATTGTAAAAATTGGTAGTATTGTAGAAGGTGAAATCTTAAAGATAGAAACATTACTTACAAAAACATATGTTTCGGATAATGAAAAGTATGGTAATGAAAATAGTATTACAAAATATCATTTTTATAAAGATGATCAAGATGTAACAGACAATTATGATGTTACTACAGTTACGGGTTTATTTAAAATAATTTCTAGAACAATTGAAATTAAACCTGATGATGCACAAAAAGAATATGATGGTGAACCACTTACTTCAAATAAAGCGATTGTTACATCAGGCAATTTATTAGCAGGTGATGTAATTCAAGATATCGAATCTTTATGTATTACATATGTTAATGAATCTACAACCGAAAACGTAGCGAAACTAGAAAGTATAGTTATATTGAATTCTATAGACGAAGATGTAACATCAAGCTATGCAATAACTTTAGGTAAGGGTAATTTAAATATTAATCCATGTACCGTATTTGTAGAAACAGGTAGTGCTAGTAAAACATATGATGGTGAGGCATTAACTAATTCAAATTTTGAAAATCCAAAATTATATTCAAATGATATAATGGAAAATGCTAAAACTACAGGTTCTATTACAGATCCTGGTGAAGTAGAAAATTCATTTGAAGCAGATATTTATAATAGTAAAGGTGATAATATAACTAATTGTTATATATTCAAAGGTACTGGTGTTTTAACTATTTTTGCGACTTCAGAAGATGATACGCAAGATAGACCAGATAACGATAATAACCTTAATATGGAAAATCCTATTCCAGTATTTGATGTAATTTCATCTGTGGCTGGTGCTCAATATTTAAAATTAGCTTCATATGTTAATTATAACGGCACAGACCGTTTTACTGGAAATGTAACATATCCTGGTCTTACAAATGAAATGACATTAATTTCAAGCAAATTAAATGATATGGGTATTGCATATAATACTTTAGAAATACTAGATTATTCTTATAATTTGTCACCATATTATACTTTGTCATCATCTTCAGGTGAAAATGGAAGGATTTATAAATTCTTAAAGTATTCATATTCTTCAAATCCATATTTAGAAACAGATATAACTGATGCTTATACAAATTTTGTATATAATAATTATTTAGGTATTGATTCTTATACAAAAGAAGAAATGCTTAATGTTTGGTCTAAACATTATACAAATGAATCATATAGTGTATATGATACTATCTTTAATGTAAAAAAATTAGTGCAAAATTATACCGGTTATAGTCTTAATTATGATCAAGGACTTGATTATAGTGGAAATTGTGCAGTCTATTTCTTTAATGGAAATAATGGTAAAGGGGCTTCATCTGCATTATGTAGACATTATTCTACAGCTGCTGTAATGATGTTAAGAGCATTAGGTATACCTGCACGTTATACTGTTGGTTATTTAACGGATAGCTTAATACCAAACATCAAAACAACTGTTTATAATAATCAAGGTCATGCTTGGGTTGAAGTATTTATTGATAATATTGGTTGGATTAATCTTGAAGTTACTGGTTCATCTAGTGGAAATGACAATAATGGAAATAATAATGGAAATAATGATTTTACTGATGAATCAATTGTTCTTTCAATTAAAGAAGTTTATGCTCAATATTCTGGACAAATAAGATATCTAGATTTAGATAATGAAATTTTTATATCATATAATTCAGAATATGGACCTTATACGTTTAAAGTTGATCATGTTTTATATGATGATTGTCCAATAAATGTTGGTACATATAAAGTTTCATTTGATGATGAAATTGAAAATGGAATTTATAAATATATTCATATATATGATAAAGACGGAGTTGATGTTACTGTAGAGTTAATGTCAAGAATTAACTTAAGTGATGAAGAAGGTAAAATTATCATTTATCAATCTTTATTAACTATCACATCTGAAAGTGCTAAAAAGACATATGATGGTACATTGTTACAATGCCCTTATTATAATGTAGATGGTGAACTAAATGCTGATCATACATTGGAGGTATTTAATTTTGCCGGTATTTTAACTCCAGAGAGTAATGTAGATAATACGTTTGATTATATTGTTAAAGATAAGGATGGCAATAATGTAACTTCTAATTATAAGATAGAATCTAATTATGGTACATTAACTATTAATAAAATTAATCTTAAAATAACATCACATAGTGATGAAAAAACTTATGATGGTAAAGCCTTATATAATAAAAATTATGATATAGAGGGAAGTATATTAGAAAATCATACTTTAAAACTGGTTTTATTTACAAGTATTACATATCCATCTGAAAGTTGTAAAAACACATTGATATTTAAAATATATTCTAATGATTTAGACGTTACTGAAAGTTTATATGAAATTGAATATAATTATGGTACATTAACCATTAAATCTATAAACCTAATAATTCAAACAAATTCAGAATCAAGGATTTATGATGGTAATGAGTGGTATAATAGTACTTATAGTATACTTCAAGGTTCATTACTTTTTACTGACACATTAGAAGTTGCAAAATATACTTCTATTTGTGATGTTGATACTTTAGATAATCAACTTGAGTTTACAATAACTAATAGTGAAGGAATTAATTTAATAGAGAAAACATGTTACTCTATAATTCCTATTTATGGTACATTAGAAGTTAAACCCGCTTGTATTACAATTACAAGTTCATCAAAAAGTAAAACATATGATACTTATGAATTGACTCAAAATAGTGGTACTTATAAAATAACATCTGATATTACAATGGCATTTGATATTATAATTGATTATAATTGTAATGGTTCTATTACAAACCCTGGTACTGTAAAAAATACATTCAATCCTATTATAAAATCAAGTGATGGAAAAGATATTACTAATAATTTTGAAATTACTAAAATTGAAGGTGATTTAACAGTTACAGCTACTATAACAAATATTGATCTTTATTTTAAGGATTATGCTAAGGTATATAGTGCAAAAGAAGTATCATATTTAAATCTTATTAAAGGTTATAATACAATTGATAATTCTAAATATTATTATAAAATTACTTATCAAAAAGAATTACTAAATGAAGATGGTATTTATAACTTGATTGATGAATGTATAAAACCAGGAACTTATAGAATTTTGCCATCTATTAAGATTTATTTTAAAGATGATACAAAAACTAAAGATGATTATGTTGATGTAACTGATATCTTATTTAATGTTAAAGAATCTTCTGGTAAATTAACAATTACAAAACGAGCTATTGAAGTTACAACAGGATCATTATCTTGTGAATATGATGGAAAAGAACATTATAATCATACTTACAACATTAGTTCGACTTATAAGTTAATTAGCAGTCATACTCTTAGTTGTGATTGGTTAACTACTTTAGTTAATATTACAAGCGAACCAATTGAAAATGAAATCGACAATATAAAGATTTATGATTCAAATGGCATAGATGTGAGTGATTGTTATGACGTAACTGTCATAAATGGAACTATTGAAATTTATGTATAGGAGGTACAAATATGAATAATGGATTTAATCATTATTTTAGATTGGGTATGCAAAATGCAACTTCAACTAGAAAAAAATCAAAATTAAGCGTCCTTAAATTTATTATGTTAAAGATTTGTATTTTATTGGCAAAGGTATGTATTTTTACATACCCTCTTGCCAAACTTATGGAAGCTAGATGCGGAAGAATGATTCTTGAACATAATAGGGTTGAAATATATCATTCTGTAAGAAGTACAAAGAACTATAAAACATCAATATTTTATGCAGCTGTAGAACTTATGATGTTTATTGCAGGAATATTATTAATTGCACTTATAGGAATAATACTAGGTGGTATTTTGTACTTTACTATAGGATTATTTAGTAAAGATTTATACTTTTTAGTTTTAATACTTACACTTATTCCTGTTGGTATTGCAGTATATATCTTCATTTTAATCTTTAAATTATATTATAATTCTGGATGGTATATTCAAGACCAAAAATGCGAAGAAGATGTATCTTTACTTATTTATAATGCCGGGGAGTCTATGAAACGTGGTGGAAAGATTACAGTATTTATGATTGATTTTGTATATAATTTAATTATATATGGCATTATTTGTATAGGAGTTTTATTTGATGTTATACTATTTTTAGCATTTGCTAATATGTTAGTAATTCCATGTATATTCTCTATAGGATTAATTATAATACTATGTATTTTTATTCCATATTTCTTTATGTCAAAAAGTGCAAGTTTAGCAGCTTTTTATAATGACATAGAAATATCTACAGATGAAGAATTAACTAATAAATTAGAATTACAAAAAGAAATAAAAAAACAAAATGGCTTAGTACTTGAAGGCTATAATAAAGAAGATGTATTATTAAATTTATTTGATGATTCAAAGGAAAATTAATATAAAAAGGCGATGATTTTATGAATGATGATCTATTAAATATTATAATCAAAATAATTATCCCTATAATATTATTTTTAATAATTATTATCTTACTTCTTATAATTCATAAATCAAAATTAATAAAGAATAAATATTATTATAATTATGTAGCAGATCCTTTAATTAGAGTAGATGATACCTATATAGGAATAAGAAATATTGTCTATAGACCTAAAACTCATGTGGCTAAGGCTATAACTGAATATGCAATTTCTTTTGACAATAAAAATTATATACTTATAAATTATGCTTATAATTTTAATCAAATAACATATTATATTGTAGTTTATAATTATCTTCATATTCCTATTAAAGTTATTAAAGTTGATGATACTAGAAAATGTGAACATTCTACTTTGATAAAATTACCTAAAAAAACTCATGATGTAAATATTATAGTTACAAAAGTAGAAGGAGAAAATGTTAATCATAAACCTATTAAAAGATTTGGTTTTATTAGATGTTTGATTTATTCTATTTTAAGAACACTATTATTTACATTGAATCTAACGCTTTTGTTATATTTTATAGTTTTATCATTAAATGATGCATATGTCTTTACATTTTCAATGAAATGTACATTGATTGCTAGTGTTATCTATTTTTTATTGGTTTTTATTATTATTAAAATAAAAAATAGAAAAGAACATGTAAAGGATGTGGATGAAGATGGATTATAAGATGATTGGAAAATTCTTTTATAAAGAAAAAAATAATATTTATGTTCCACTTAAATTCTATATCCTTTATAAAAATGATATAAATTCTTGTGCAGTTTTAAAATTCCGAAATTGTTGGGATTATAAAGTTAAAAAACTAGAAATAGAAGTATTACAATATGATGAAGACGATAATCTAATAAATACTAGTAATTATGTATTTGAAAGATTAAATGTTAAAGTTGGTAAATATTTTGTGCCATATGGTAAAATATCTTTAGATAATAATTGTAATAAATTTATTGTAAATATTATATCCGTAAATGATTCTAAATATGAAGAAGGAAAATACTTAAAATATAATATTATTGTATATGATGATGATTCATATGTCAGTAAAATTAAGATTAAAAATAAAACCAACTTTAGAAGATTATCTCGTGTATTTTACATAATTACACTTATTATATTTACACTAGGACTTATATTAAGTATATTTGCTTATTCTGCTTTACTGATAATAACATATATTCTTGGTAGCTTGATTTTTCAATAAGAATGTAACAAAAAAATAAAAAATAACAATTAACAATTAAAAGGTTTTTTCACTTGAAAGAACCTTTTAATTATGCTAAAATAGTTAGGTTTTGAAAAGGATGTTGATATATATGAAACATTTAATAGCTAATTATCATACTCATAATAGATTATGTAATCATGCAGTAGGTGGAGCAGAAGATTATGTAAAAAAAGCTATTAGTTTAAATATGGAAGAAATAGGGTTAACAGATCATGGCCCTATTTTAACTAGATTTATGACTAAAGATGAATATATTAATAATATGTGTCAAAGAAATATGTCTTTAGATATCTTCAATGATATTTATTTATCAGAACTAGATGAAGTGTGTGAAAAATATAAAGGCCAAATAGTTATTAAAAAAGGCATTGAAATTGAGTATATAGAAGCAGAAGAAGGTTTTTATAAAGAAATTAGATCTCATTTAGATTATATGAACTTAGGAGTTCATTTCTTTAAAAAAGATGGTAAAACAATTAATTCATTTAGAGAAGTTAACAGTGATAATGTAGTTGATTATGCAAATGTAGCTGTACGTGGTATGGAATCAGGTTTATATAAAACGTTAGTACATCCTGATGTATTTATGTTTGGATATACTAATATTAATGGTGAAAGAAAAATGGATGAAGCTGCTATAAAAGCTGCTAGAATCATTTTTGAAGGCGCAATTAAGAATAATGTATATTTAGAAGTTAATGTTAATGGGCTTTCTAATACTAAACGTTATAATCCTGATGGTGAATGGTTATATCCTTGTAAGGATTTCTGGAAAGTAGCTAAGGATTATCCAGAAGCTAAAATAATTATAGGTATTGATGCACATAGTCCTGAAGCTTTAGAAAGTGATGATATTGAAGAAGTAATTAATTTTACTAAAGAATTAGGATTAAATATATTACCAAAAATGGAATGGTAATAGTACTTTAAAGTAGATATGTAAATAATCAAATAATATTGGAAGAGAATTAGTATAATCTCTTCTTTTTTATTTTTTGTTATAAATATGAATTAATAATATATCTTATATTAAAGATTAAAATTTTAAAGAAATATTGTAAGACTAAACAAAAAACAACATATTTTTTCTGTAAACTACAATAATTTCCCCAGTGTTCAAAATAATGACCTCTTAGTATAATGT
>CAZGBY010000047.1:0-13269 GCA_964524125.1 uncultured Clostridium sp. | reverse complement strand
GTTTTACCTTCTGCTCAAACTGAATAAAACCAGCGATTTTTATGCGATTGCCCTAATCACTCATATAAATATATTCAAGGCTTACATTAAAGTAAAGGCAATACTGTGCGAGTACATCTGCTGGCATAATATCAATTCCAGTTTCATATGTCTTGTAGCCTTTTAATGTAATTGATACAATATTTGCCATCTCTAAATCACTTAAGTTATTCCTTAGTTTTAGTACTTGTAATCTGTTGTAGTTCATGTAGTTCATGTGTTGTTCCTCCTTGTAATTCATATACTTTAATTGCGTCTTTTATTAAATCTTTATATACTCCATAACTCAAGGCTATCTCCGTGATAGTCTTTTTTGCGTTTAAAAGCCGTTTCAAATTCCAAAACCAAGGCTATAAGAGTCCGCTTACTGGTGAAAACTTAGGTGAAAATGATATGTTGATTGAAGAGTTACAATCAAAAGTTATAAACGAAAAGAATGGTCGTCCTGAAGATGGAAATGACCACTGTATAGATGCGTTTAAATACGCAACTTATAGATTACAAGAGAAAGGATTGATATAGTGGCTAATCCATATTTACCAACTAATTTTAGAGCACATTGTGGAGATGGTACTCAAACGAATTATGCTGATTTAGATACGTATATATTACTATATCCACCTTTGGAGCAACAAGCACTATATCACAACATAAAATCGGCGAAGTGGTCTTTAGGCTTTGTTCCTGAAGTTCATAATTTATTTTTATCGAGTGGAATAGGTGCAGAAGCTGTAAATATACTTGCTGATAAAATAGTACCTTCTAAAGTTAAAATTGGCGGAACTAATCCACAAATAGAAGAAATCAACGAGAAGTTTGATAGACACTTGACCAAGTCAATTAAGAAGTTAGTTAAGCAAGTAATACGATATGGTTCGGCATTAGCTAGAATATGTCGTAATCCTATCTCAAATAAGTATTATATTGATTCACTACCAATTGGAAGGTTTACAGTTGTATGTGATGAATCAGGTAGAGTAGTTGAGTCTACGGCTTTCTTAGATTCTAAAGAACTTGATAACAATAGACACGAGAAGTTTGTACTTGTTGAAAAGCGATACTTTAAAAACAAGAACGGTAGAAAAGTTGCTTGTTCATATAACGGAATTATCAAAATGATTTCTAATTCGCTCGTATTTGATAAAACAAGCGTAAGGAATGTAGAATATACTAAAGATAACCTTGATGATGGCACTCTTGCTAGATTCCAAGAGATATATTCTGATTATGAACTTTATAAAGAAGTTGAACTCGGTTATGATAATCATTTAGGTGTTGAGTTATTTAACTACACTGAAGATAATGTAAAATTCCCATCTTGTTGGTTTGGACAAGCAATGCTTAGTGATGTATTTGATTTACTTTATGCATATGATCACGCTTTTACAGCAAAAGAAAATGATAAGTATTTAGGTCGTGGTAGAGCATTAGTTCCAATGCAATTTAGAAACGATAATAACTTAGCGATTAATCGTGAATCAATTGTAAAAGGACCTAGTTCGATGCATTCTTTTAGAGCGCCAGGAGATAGTGAAGATGGAATACCTGGTGAAGTTAGAAGAGCGTCATATAAGAATAAAACTCCGGAACTTGATAAAACGTTCTATGACCAAATAAACGGAAAAGATGGACAAGGTATTAATCCTACATCGGTTCAATTTAATTTACGCACTTTAGAATGGCGAGAAGAACTTAATGGAACATTAGGTGATATTGCTTCAAGAATCGGTATAAGCGCAGTTGACTTAGATACAAGAATGAACGGAAGTTCACAAAGAACTGCAACTGAAGTGAATAGAGATAGCGACAAAACAATTGCAACGGCGCAAGCTAAGAAAGAGCTATTAACTCCAGGATTAAACGAATTGCTTACAACACTTGTTAAGTCATTAGGCGGAGAATATAGAGACATCGATGTATTTATCGAGTGGCCTAAAGTTGGTCTTGCTAATCCACAAGTTCAAACTCAAATAGTTGGTGAACAATACAATAATCACTTGCTATCAAGAGAAACAGCTATCAAGAGACTTAATCCTGAATGGACTGATAAAGAAGTCAAGGAAGAACTTGAGCGTATCAAAGAGGAAGAAGAGAGTTCTTTTGAACCTGATTTAGCTGATGAACAACTAGTGGAGATTAACTAATGGCTACAAATAAAGTTAAGCCTGAAGATAGTGCTAAAACAAAAGAAATACTTACTAGAGTCGAAGAAGCTAGAACATCAATTAAAAAGATATGTGCAAGTGCTTTAGCAACTCCGACAAGTGAAGATTTAGTCAAAAACCAAATAGATGGTGTTATAAAGTCTTTTACAACGTTTTTAAAAGGGTTTGGAACAAATTATCAAGAGTTAGTTAAAAGCTCGTTAAAAGCCTTAAATAAGCTTAAAAACGAATGTTTGAATCAAGTTAAGATATTTCTTAAGAATAACAAAGACAACGAACTTGCAAAAGTAATGGCAGGTTCGTTTTTTGGTAATTCAAAACCAAAGAAAAATGACAATGTGCAACCATCCGCAAGTGATGCGCAAGTTGCTGATATTGACAAAAGCAAAAGAACTTTTATTATTAATAATGAGCAAATGACTATTGAAGAAAATTTATCAGTTAAGTTTAAAGAACTATCTGGAGAATATGCTTATGACCAAATGGTTATACAAGAGTATCAAGAGAAAGTTAAAAGCACCATCAATAAGATGTCGAACTTGGCATTAACTGAAAAAACATTCAAAGAAGTAAATGGTCGTAAAGTTGGTGCACCAGTGTTCTTGTCAATTCGTAATAAGGCTGAAATGACTGTACGATATGAAGAAATGAAAGAAGAACTTAAAGAACTTATTGATGATGGAGAAAAGTTTGTAATTGTATCTCAGCATAGAGACGCAAGTAAGCGATGTTCTCCATTACAAGGACTTCTTTACAAACTTGACGTAGATCCAAATGAGAAAGTTGAATGTGTACTGAATTGGAGAGAATTAGGAACTCGATTTCCTAAACAAATTGGAGTACTTGATGGTAACCCTTACTACTCCCTTAAAGAAGCAATGTCTTATGGATTGTTTAGTTACAATTGTAGACATAGGTTTATCAAATATATTCCAGGTATGAAAGTAACTGAGCAATACAAGTATGATGATAAACTAGCTGAGCAAAAGCGTAAAGTAGATACTAAAATGAGACAAATGGAACGTGCTATAAGACAAGCTAAAGAAAGACAAGTGCTTTCTATTGATTCTAAAGAACGAAGAGCTTATCAAATACGTTCCAAGCAATTACAAGAGAAGTATATTAACTTTGCTAGAAAATACGGCCGTGTAGTAAACACGTGGCGATGTAGTATCTCAAGAAGTGAGCAAGCTAAGTTGAATGAGAGCTATGAAAATATAAAGTTTGAACAAATAACCGAACACGAGAATGAACAAGAGCCTCTTAAAAGGTATGATATGACTGCCGAAGTTAATTTAAAGGTGATTTCACAAAAAGAATATGAAAATAAGTTTATTATTGACGGATTGAGAAAAAGTGATTGTAAAAAAATCGCTGACAAGTCAAGGCAAGTATTAAATTTAAGAAATAAAACACTTCAAGAATCTATATTTGCATATAATATAACAAAAAATGAAATTATTGATGGGAAAGACCCAGGCGAGGAACAACAAGTAGCATATCCAAGTCCAAAAATGAAAGACCTGCATAATAAAAGTGATGAATATATTATCGTACATAATCATCCTCAAAGTGGAATGCCAAGTATCGACGATTTAAACTGTCTACTTCGTAATTGGAACAATTCAAAGTGCTGTTATGTTATATGTCATAATGGTGATGTTTGGAGTTATCGAATTGATAGAACTACACAACAGCCATTTGACAAAGTTAGCGAAAGAGAGTATAATAACGTTGAACAAGCAAATGATAGATACAACTCTATTATTAATGGTACTGATGAAAACATCGAGTTAGCAAAAAGATTATCTAAAAATTATGGACTAATTATCGAAAGGAAGTAATATTATGAAATATGTGTTTTGTACTGACGGTGTATTACGCGAGAATGAAATATCAACGTTAAAAAAAGAATCTTGTCGTGCTTTTTCTAATTACTTAGATATAATGCTCGAAAAAGGTTATGATTTGATTAAAGACAAAGAATTTCTTATACAAAACTTTGACGATAATTTTTACGAAATTCTTCTAGATTTGAAATCCAAAGGCATTTTTGTAGACGACATTATTGCATACAATAAACAAATGGGAGTTATTTAAATACACTTAGCACTCAATAGTGAGTGCTTTTATTTTACCCAAAAAGGTGAATCTATGAAATTTATATTATTAGCATTAGGAATTGCTTTTGCTACGTGGTTTGTAGTAAGCATAGCGACTGAACCTCCTTGAAAGGGGTTATAATGAAAAAACTAAAGAAATTTATTAAGGGCTTGTGGCTCGAATTAAAGGATTGGAAAACTCTAATCCTTTTTTGCATTGTGCTTTTAGTATTGTCTACCCCAATTTGGTTGGGGTACATACTTTATGCAATATTTAAACTGAAGTGGTGTCTTGTAATGGCAACTTCATATCTATTATTTTGGAATGTTGTTCCTTGTACTCCATTTATAGGCATAGCTGTAGCAATTACACTAGCACTAAAGAAGTTAATAACAAAAGGTAAGTCTCCACCTAAAGAAGAGATTCGATGAGAGTAGTTACATCGTAAAAGAAACACAAATAATTAAATCTAATCGAGAGCAGTACTCGTATAAAACAGTAGGAGGAAATTATTATGGCATTTACAAGAAGTGAATTAAGAAAGTTATTTGAAGGAATTGAAGTATCAGATGAAGTATTCGACAAAGTAATGGAACTTCACGGAAAATCTATCAATTCAGTTAAGGAAGAAAACAAAGTCAATCTAGAAGACTATGTTTCAAAGGTCGACCACCAAAAACTAATAACTGATTATGAAACTTTAAATGAAGCACTTGCTAAGAAGCAAACTGAAATTGACAACATGATCAAGGAAGCTCAAAACAAGGAAAGAAACGGAGCTATTAGCAAAGCAATATCAGAAGCTCAAGGCAAAAACGAAAAAGCGATTTTAGCGTTATTAGACAACGAAAAAATCACATTTAAAGATGGTAAACTTGAAGGTCTAGAAGACCAACTTAAAGCATTACAAAAGAGTGATGATTATTTATTCAATACACCAAGTGCACCATCTACAATAGCACCTAAAGACTCAATTAATACTGGTGCTAATTTTATTGCAGAAATGCAAAAATTATAATATTAAATTAAGAAAGCAAGAGGTAATTAAACATGGCAGTAAATTCAGCAATTTCAAACAACATCGATTTATTCAAGAAGTACATTGATGATCCATCATCATTATATGGAGTATTTAGAGAAGCTTCATTAACTGGAGACTTAGAAACTCCATTTGCAAACTTTATTGGAGCAAAAACTTTATCATACCCAGTATTCCCATTAGACAAAGGCGAATTAGAAGACTATTCAGCCACTAATGGTTACACAAGAGATTCTTCAACTTATGCACGAAGAGAAGTAACAGTAACTCAAGATAAGGGTTATCAATTAGCAATTGACGCATTAGACTTAATTGATTCACATACTACAGCAGTTATGCACGCTAACAACAAAGTAAGACAAAAAGAAGTCCCAGCAATTGATAAGTACCGTTTAAATAAATTATATACTAGTGGTACTCAATTAGAAGTGACAGCAGTTACGGCTGATAACATTTTAGACTTATATGACAAAGCAATTGCTAAATTAGTTGATAATGAATATCCAACAGCTAATACAATTATGTATGTAACAACTACTACTTATAACGCTATCAAGAACTCTTCACAAGTTAAGCGTATTATTGAAGTAGATAAAAAGGTAAATGACATCAATCGTAAGGTTGAAATGTTAGATGGTACAACTAAGTTAGTTGTAATTCCAGCTACTCGTTGGCCAAATGCTGATTGTCCGTTTATTTTAGTTAATCCATTAGCTATCATTTGTGGAGTTAAGCGTGATGTATCTAGAGTAATTGATAATCCTGAAAACTTTGACGGAGTATTAGTTAACCGTAGAATTGTACATGATTTATTCATTCAAGAAGACCGTAAATTAGGTGTATTAGTAGCTAAGGTTACTGAATGATTTGATTTAACTAAGAGAGAGGTGTAAAAGCCTCTCTCAATTTTCTATTGAGAGGTGAAAACAATGACATTACCTTACAATGTTTATATAACTGAAGATGACGTATTGAGTAGAGGTTATAACCTTTCTAATATATTACATCAAGATGACCAAGGAACAATTGAAAATACAATAAGAGCATTCTTAGAAGAAGTTGGAGATACTATTTATAATTTGGTTCTAGAAACAATTTCTAACTTAGATATAATTTCATATCTATTAGATACAACTGATGAAGAGTTTGCAAAATATATTTGCACCTCAGAAGACTATGAGAGCACTATTGCTTATGCTCAACTTGTACAAGCTTTATATATCTTAGAAAACGGCAACTTGCTTGCAACAACTGGAGAAGGGACTCAATTTACAATTGAAGACTTAAGAGGAGCGAGAGCTTATGCGCCAAGTGCAATTAGTTTGATTAACAAATCATTATGTAACTTCTTGAAAAGGTGTCAAGGAGGTATTTGCTAATGGGCTTTAACACAATTCATAGAGATGGCGACTGTTACAACTGAGGTGATAAAAATTAAGTAAACGCTTTCATTTTTCTCTTGAAAACGTATTCATAAAGTAGTATAATAGAATCCCTAGTAATTTAATAAAAGGAGCTGATAAGATGAAAATTACTATTTTTAATGAAACTAAAACATTTGATAATCCAGTAAGAGTATCAGATTTATTACCAACAGATAATTTAAAATATATTTGTGCTAAAGTAAATAATAGACTTCGTGAACTAGATTATATCATTTCAGAGGATTCTATTGTAGAACCTTTAGATCTTACAAATCCTGAAGCTGTTACTATTTATCAATCAAGTTTAAGATTCGTATTTTTAATGGCAATAAATCATTTATACAAGAAGGTGAAGGTAACTTTTAATTATTCAATTTCACGTTCAATTTTTGCAAATATTTCAGGATTAAATGGTCCGGTAGACGCTAAAATCTTAAAACAAATCGAAGAAGAAATAAATAGAATAGTAGAATCTGATCTTCCGATTGAAAGACATTCTACAACTATAGCTGAAGCTGAAAAAATTTATAATGATTTAGGATATTTTGATAAATCTAAAATTTTAAAATATCGTAAAGAAGATACAGTACATATGTATAAATGTGGACACTATCTAAACTATATGTTTGGGTATATGTTACCATCAACAAGATTCTTAAAACAATTTAAATTAAGATTATATTATCCTGGAATTATGATTCAATATCCTAGATGTGAATGCAATGGTGAAATACCAGAATTTGAAGATGCCAAAACATTTACAAAGGCTTTACGTGAAGCTAATGAATGGGGAAATATTACTAAATCTTCTTCAATCTGGCAAATGAATGAATTAATAGAAGATGGTAAAGCAAATGAATTTGTAAATCTATGTGAAACTAAGCACAACAACATGTTAGCTGAACTTGGTCTTGCTATTAAAGCTGAAATTGAAAATATTCGTTTAATCGCAATCGCTGGTCCATCATCAAGTGGTAAGACTACATTCTGTAATCGTTTAAGAATTGAATTAATTTCAAGAGGAATTAATCCATTAATGATTTCTTTAGATAATTACTATAAACCAAAGAGTGAATGTCCTAAAGATGAAAATGGTGATCCAGATTTAGAACATATTGAAGCTTTAGATATTGAATTATTTAATGACAATATGTTTAGATTAATTCAAGGTGAAGAAGTACGTCTTCCTATTTATAGTTTTGAAAATGGACAAAGAACATTTACAGAACCTGTTAAGATTCCTTCAACTGAACCAATCTTAATTGAAGGTATTCATGCATTAAATGATGATTTAACTCCATCAATACCTACAAGTCAAAAATATAAAATTTATATTGCACCACAAGCTCAACTTCATATTGATTCTCAAAACCCTATATCAATTACTGATATTAGATTAATAAGAAGAATTGTAAGAGATTACAAATATAGAAATGCATCTCCAATTGAAACCATGAAAATGTGGCCAAGTGTAAGACGTGGAGAATTCAAGTGGATTTATCCTCATCAAGAAAGTGCTAATTTTGTATTTAATTCAGAATTAACTTATGAATTATGTGTTATGAAGAAGTTTGCACTTGAAATGCTTGAAAGCATTCCAAATGATAGTGAATATTATATTCAAGCAAATAGACTTGTTAAGTTCTTAAAGTACTTCAAAGATATTGATACTAAGTACATTCCATGTAATTCTATTTTAAGAGAATTTATCGGTGGAAGTATATTCTATGAAAATTAATCAATTTAAGAGCCTTTAAAAGCTCTTTTTTTGTATTTATAGTAAAATATCAAACAAGATTATAAAGCGATTCTGAGAAGTTTAAAATAAGTAATATACTTTATTATCATCTGCTAATACATTAGTTTTGTTATATATTTAATAATATCATTTATACATTAAAATTCATCTAACTAGGGGACTACTTACTAAATAAAAAATATTTCATTTAAAAGCTAGTTTTTAAAACTAAACAAAACGCTGAAAATAAAAAGAAAATAAGATTATATTAACCATTTAAAATTTGAAATTTTTAAGTACTTAAATGATTGGTTATTAACATGTTTATAGCAGAAGAAATTAAACTATTTATTGTATCAAATACAGTAATATAATATATATTAATAATTTGTTCAGAATCAATTTATAATCTTCTAAATCATTATATTTTATGTTTGAAATAAAATAAAAATATCACTACATGCTGTAGTAGAAATTAATAAAACATTTCAAATTTCAAATAGTTCTAAGAACTAGATTTGATATTATAAAACATAATGATTAGAAGTTATTAAAATTGCATAGTTCTTGAAATTATCATTAAAATGATCAAAATTTTAAGCAATCGAAATATCAATTTATGGATAATTGGTCATCTCGATTGATTTAAAAAAATATTTTTTCTACTTGAAATATGATGATATGATTTATATAACCAGTAATAAATTTTCAATATTTATCCAGTTTTAAATACTTTATTAGAAAGTAAGTTAAACTTTAACTCAAGATAAACTTTAGCAGTTTTCATAAAGCTACATCCAGAAATAAACATATTCATTTTCTAAAAATGAGTATATTTAATATTGCATTCTTTTTATGATTTTGATATACTATTTTCGGGTGAAAATAATGAAAAATTTAAAGAATTTAAATGTTACTCCTTTTAAAAATGAAGAAGTAATGAAGCTAATAAAATTATATCAATATAAAGGTAAAGACTTTTATTATTATAAGATTATGCAATCAGATATTGATTCCATAACTAAACAAACAATTGAAATTGATTGTTACGAAATTGCCAAATATTTAAACTTAAATATTACGGATAATAGGAAAAATTTAATAATTAAAAAAGATAGTAATCCTAAAACAATTGATGAAATGATCTTGAAAAATATGAAAGAAATTTTCAAAATAATTCAATCTGGAGTTAATGATTTTGAGTTTATTACAAATGATGTAATGTCGCTTGGAAAACGTCTTGTAAAAGGATATGGAGAATGTTCTTTTAATAAAACTGAGATGAAAGTTCAAACTAATATTATTACAGAAAATGTTACAAAATCAAAACGAAATATCTTAGAAGAAATGCTTAAAGAAATAGAAAAACTATTAAAAGACAGTGATTATGAAGCTACATATTTAATAGTAAATTTCTTTATTGATTTTATAAATTCTGATTTATTTAATATAGATAATAAACTTTTAGGAGTTCTATTATTATATTTATTCTTATATCATGAGGGCTTTAATTTATTTAGATATACAAGCTTTGTTAAGCTTTTAAATGAAAATAAAAAAGCATTTGAAAATGCTGTTTTAACTGCTAATTATAATTATGAAGAAGGCTTTTCTAAGACTGCACCACTTCAAAAATTAATTATTGATATGATGTTAAAAGGCTACGAAGAAGTTGAGTTGAAAGCTAGAGATTATACTTATGATTCAGCCCTGAATAAATCTGATAATATTGAAAATACAATCTATAAACTACCACAAGTATTTACAAAAGATGATATTAGAGAAAGACATCCTTATACATCTGATTCAACAATAAATCGAACTTTACAACGTTTAAGAGATGAAAATATTATTAGACCAAACGGTGTTGGAAGAAGTGCATCTTGGATCAGATTAGAAGAAAAAGAAGTCTTTAATCCTAATTATGAACAAATGGAAATATTTGAAATTGCCGATGAAAATGATAATAAAAGCCAATCAAAAGTTGGTAAATCAGGATTTGATTTTGGAATATAATTTATATACTTGAGTTCCTATTGGAACTCTTTTTAATACCTTTATAGTTTTAAAAACTAAACGAAATATATTTTATAAATATATAAATTAATATATTATATCAAATATAGAAGTTATTATAATTATAAATCAAATGAAAACAGAGACAAAAAAAACATTAAATAATACTTGAAAATTTTAAGCAATCGAGATGAATAATTGGTCAAGTTTTACTTTTTCGATTGCTTAAAAAAATTTTAATTTATTTGATAACTGGTTTTTAATACTAGTTTTATTATCTAAAAATAATATAACATTTAGAATTGTTGAAGAATTATCAAATTTAAAATAACTAATTATTGCATAAAATCTACACTATCTTTAGACAAATATTTAATACCGAAAGTCAATAAAAGAAGAATGAAGAGGAACTCAAATTTTGAAATTATTTCATTATACAACTCGTTTATTAAACTAGATAATATATTATTGATATATAAATAAAACATATGAAAAAACTAAATAATTTAGTATTTTTAATAAAATTAATTTCCAAATAATTTAATTTTTTAAAATTCATATAGTTTATAAAACAAGAATATTTATATATTAATAATATTATATTTGATATCAATAATTACACAGAACATTTAATTTTCTTAATTTTTTTAGTGAGATTTTAAGCAATTAAAAGAAGAACTAATCTCACAATCATTCCAGCTTCAAGTTCAAAAATTAACTAAATCCAGAGTGAAAAATACTAAAATTTTAAGCAATCAAAATCTAGTTTTGTGAATAATCATTCACCTTAACCGCTAAAAATCATTCTTAAAAAACACTATTTTTTACAATAAAATCACATCTTGATCCAGTTGAATCCAAAGTAATATTTTTGTAAATTAGAGCCTTAAAAACCTGACAAAATAAAGTTGTAAATTCTTCAGATCTAAAGTCCACAAAAGAAGAATAATTCAACCCGCATCTAGTTATTTTGACAAGATAATCTTGACAGAATAAAAAAGTAAATAATAGATATTAGAATATTATTAGAGCACAAGTTGACCAATTATAGCAAAACATAGGTTTCATTGTCTAAAAATGAAGTTGAAAAATGTCTAATCATACTCAAACAACCATTTTTGAGTATGATTAATAGAAGAATAAATCCAAATAAATGTCAATTAATTAACTCAAATAAATCATTTAATGCATTTTAGAATCCAAAAAACCGGTTTTCTTTTATTCTAATAACTTCCTATAATATATATTATGTTAACCAAATAATAATCAGATACCTAAGCCGTTTTTTATCGAAATGTGGATTAGTGGATTTCTTGCAATAAGCTAAAAAACGCTACTTTTATCTGTTTGATTCAGGTTACTTCATCTTCTAAATATTTTATTTTGAAAACTATCATTATCATTTGTTAAAAAATGCTTGATGATATTCAATCTTAATTAATCTAGTTTTGAAAACTTAATGACTCGTGAAATATTTTTAGCGTTTAAGATAATGAATTGCTCATGTTTTAAATACTCGATTGCTTAAAATTCACAATTATATTTTACTAATTAAACTTGCAGAATTTCTTCCATATTTATTTTTAATTTTATTTTTTAATGATAATTTAAAACTTATATTTTAACTTCACCATTAATTCAAATATCAGATTACAAATTACAAAAAACGATATTTAAGATAATGAATTTTAAAACTCTGAATAAATCATAATTTGATTCTATATTTATCTGTAACCAAAACATTAAACTAGCTGGTAAATAAATATGATATGATTAACTATACATATAATCAAAGATCCAAACTGTTCAAAAAAATACAATAATTTTACTACTTTCTTTGTTTTTTTGATTTTAAGGTTATTCTACGGCTTTTTTGATATACCAAATGAATAATTACTCATTTTTATAGTAAACATCGCTTAAAACGCTTAAAAATAGCCCTAAATTTAATTGTGATTATTTTTATCAAATGAAATGTTTGATTTATAATATAAATTTATTAAAATTATCCAGTACAACTTTTTAAAATACTGCTTATAATTTTCTTTTTAGTTAAAGTTATGTTTAAAACTTGTTTTTATAAATACGATTTTAGATATATAATTGTTCTTCTTAGTTTTTAAAACTAGTAATTGAAATGAAAATAATGAATTCTGTATAGAAAAAGTTATTAAAAATACATAGAATGATATTTTTTATTCAATATCTAGTTTTTATTATTAGTAATTATTAATTTTAAAAGCTTATTATTGATTAATAAAAGTAGATTAAAAATATAAATAATATTTAAAACTTTTAATTATAGTTATTAAAACTCGATGTTCATCTAAGTAATGCAAACTTTTAAGATGATAACTTAAAAATCATATAAAATAACAAGCAAATATGTTTTTTATGACTAATTATGATGATTTTTAAAATTCTGTTGGTTATAAAAAATATGTGTTCTGTTTAAATCGCCAGTTATAAAATATAAAAAACTTATTTTTATGGTTTTTATAACTAGATAGAGTTTAAAAAAAGTTTATTTATAATTTCACTTATAAAAATTTAAAAAATTTTTATTATCTGTTCATTAGTTATTTGTTCTTCTACTTCTTCTTTTGATATTTTTATCTTATATAGATTTAAATTAAAAATCATCTTTTAATAAAACCAGATATTAACTTAATTATAAATTTAGTTACTACTTGTAAATGGTAAAATAAACTTAAAGAAAAAAAGGAATCAATAATTCACAAATTT
>CAZGBY010000046.1:0-13421 GCA_964524125.1 uncultured Clostridium sp. | reverse complement strand
ATATGTTTACTATGTATGTACTTTTACTTGATGATGTACTACCACTATCTTGTGAAAATAAAAATATTACAATCATCCATATTATTATTAATATACCAAATATTATTTTCTTCTTATTACGAAATAAACTCAAATCAATCACCTATATAAATATATTTAAACTCAGTTATATTATACATCATTTTTGTGTTTATTTTTCCAAAAAAATATTTATTTTTGTATTATACTTGCTTTGGTGATAAAAATGTGTGATGAAAAATTCAAAATCAGAAATCAAATTGAAAAATTAGAAAAGAAATTATCTATTTTAAAAAATAAAGATGAAAATGAAATTAATATAATAAAAATAAGTGATTTAGAAGATAAAATTAATCTAAAAAAAGAATTACTAAAAACATATGATATTAAAGATATAAAAGAAGCTAAAATTGAAAGAGTTATAATAAAAGAAAAACATAAACGTAAACAAATATTATATGGTAATTTAACTAAAACTATTATTATGATATGTTTTCCACTTGCACTTTATGCATTCTTTAATTCGTTTTATTCACTAATTGATTCATTAATGGCATCTAAAATAAAGTCTCAATCAAGTGGTGGAGTAAATGTATCAAATATTGCAGTAATTTCACAAGTAAAATCTATGATTTCAGCTTTTGGTAGTGGAATTGCAGGTGGAGGAGCTGTACTTGTATCTAGATTTTATGGAGCAGGTAAAATTGATGAGGCTAAAAAGACCGCAAGTAATATGACTTTAGTCAGTATAATTACTTCTTTAATTATATTAATTTTATTAATTCCACTTGCTAGTTTAATTTTGCGTATTGCTCAAGTGCCTGTAATTTCAAATCAAGTAATTATGTATTTTAGATTGATATTAATAGAGATAATATTTGTATCTATAAATAATATCTTTATAGGACTTGAAAAAATCAAAGGTAATAGTAAGAAAATCTTAATATTAAATGTATCAGTATTAATAGTAAAATTAATTTTAAATATATTATTTGTATTTGTAATTAAAGTTGATTCTATAATCTTTTTAGAGCTTGCGACTATAATTGGACAACTTTTATTATTTATTTATGGAGTTAGTATAATGTTATCAAAAAAGAATATGTTACAAATAACTTTTAATGATATGAAACCACAAAGTTGTTATATTAAATCTATTTTAAAACTGGCATTACCAATATTTTTAGGTAAGTTTGTAATGAGTTTAGGTAAAACAACTGTAAATGCACTATGTGGAAAATTCTATTCTGTGTCAACTGATGGATTAATTACTGGGGCTTTAGGTATTTCAAATAATTTAACTGGACTTGTAACTAATACAACAAATGTATTTGAAGAAGGTGAATCTACTATAGTTAGTCAGAATATTGGTAATAATAATATTAATAGAACTATAAAAACATTTATCAAGACTTTAATTATAGTAAGTATAATTTCATTTATTGGATTTATACTTATAAGATTTATTTTCTTAGATGAACTCACATCACTTTTTAATACTTCAAATAATGATGATAATCAAATAGGAAATTATGTTAAAGAAATATTTAAATATGATTGTATATCTATTCCAGCATTAGGTCTTACAAGTGCACTTCTTGGACTACTTTATGGATATGGAAAAACATTCTTATCTTCTATTTTAAATTTCTCAAGAATTGGTATTAGAATTATTTCTTTAATTATTTGCCATTCAATTGGACTTGATTATACAGCTGCTGGTATTTCTATGGGAATATCAAATATATTAATAGGTGTTATGGCATTTATATTTGCAGTTATATTTTTATTAAACTTAAAGAAAAAAGGATATAATGGGATGTATTTGACAAAAGAAAATCTATAAACTTAAAAATGGTATTAGAACTTTATTTGGTTCTAATACCATTTATATTTAGTTGAAGTGAACGATATAAATTGAATTCATTAGTATTTTCTCATTTCAAATTTAAAGCACTTATTTAAAGTCATAAATATTGTTGTTTAGGTAAATTATTGAAAACACAATTGAAAAGAAAATCAATAATAATATCAACACAAACATTATATAATTTATTAACTTAGTATAAATTCTATATTTATTATTTTTATTTATAAGAATCATCAAACTCAAACAAATATTTACTATACAAAATAAAATCGTAATTAAAACAATAATATTATTATGTAATAATGTTACTTGAACAAGACTAACAATTTCTTTTTCTATATTCGGAATTAAATTACCATTATAACAATATTTATTAATTTTAAAGATTGGAAGTAATGATATAATGCAAAATGTACATTCTATTATTATAATTAAAAAAGAGAAAAAATTATCAATAATTTGTGCAATCTTATTCTGATTTAATGTTATTCCAACAATTTCCTCATCATCAATTAAATAAGTAAGTTTTACGTCAAAAAATAATGAAAGTTTTTCTAAATTCTCTTTAGAAGGTATTGCACTACCATTTTCATATCTTGCAATCAAACTTCGAGATACATAAATTTTAGAAGCCAACTCTTCTTGTGTTAAATTTCTTTCTTTTCTTATTTTCTTTAATTTATCTGGAAACATATTTTAAATTCCTTTCTTTAAAATTCAATAAAAGAAATAATATTGCAGCAATTTCTTTAATTCTATTATATCATTAATTTTAAAATGTTCATTGTTAAAAAAGGATTAACATTGTTAATTTTACATTTTTTATTTATTTTAATAGCAGTATTAATATTTTCACTATTTGTGAAGAACAAATTCCTATTTAAAGTGTTATTTATATGATATTTTAGTATCTCTTTATATGTTTATTTAAATATTCATTTTAAAATGTATAGTAATCCAAGAGCTGCTGGCATTTCTATGGGAATATCAAATATATTAATTGTGTTATGACATTTGTATTTGCAGTTATATTTTTATATTTAACTTAAAGAAAAAAGGATATAATGGGATGTATTTGACAAAAGAAAATCTATAAACTTAAAAATGGTATTAGAACTAAATAAAGTTCTAATACCATTTATATTTATTAAGCTCCTAAAGCTTCTCCTGTATATGTATATACTACATTTGTAAATTCAACAGTTGTACCACGAGTCGCAAACATACCAATATAAAAATATTCATTATCTATACTAGTAAAATCAAAATCAGTATATATTTGAGTATATGTTTGTCCTTTATAAGTAATTGACGTTGTAACAACTTGACCAAGTCTTGTAATTGAAAGTGTAGCGGTATCACCAACTTGATAAAGACCAGATATAGAATCTCCTTTAGATAATGTTTTAGTTTCTCTTGAAAATAATACATTCATATCAGCATCATTACAAAGTAATCCAGACGCTACATAATTAGATACAATAGATGAATCTTTTTTAGGTAAATAACAATCATCTCTTAACATCAAACCAAATCCTGCTTGTTTAACAGATGCTGTAGTTAAGATTTTAGCATCACAAGTAATAGTAAAGTTATCATTAATACTTATTTGTTTGCCTAAGAATGCAAATCCTTCTGATGAGGATGTAATCTTACCTTTATTAGATGATGAAGATTGACCAACTTGGTATATTCCACTTTCAGTTTCTTTAGCAATATAACCATTTCCTTCTGATGATAGTTCTCCACCACAATCACCAAATCCTGTACCAAACCATCCTTCTGATAATGTCGTAAAATGAGATGGCGCTTCATAATTTGAAAAATCAGGAACATCATAAGCACTAGCATATGCATTCTTCCACATGACTAAATCATTATCTTTTGTAGGTTGTGTAATATTTTCATTTACATAACGACCTAGTCGACAGCTTGAAGTTGATAATGTATTAGCAATTTGATAAGAAACAGTCTTAGCTCCATATATATTTAAATGAGTTCCGTCAACTCCATCAACAGATGGGACAACTTCACCATCACTATATTTAGAAGGCATTGAATGTAAATATCTAGCTTCATCATATCCTAATGATGCATAAATATTTTTAGTAATAGTTGTTAGATCGATAACTTCTATATTCTTTTCTTTACCTAATTCTACAATAGCCTTGTGATAATCCCCAATATCTTTTGAAGTAAGATCATGTACATAACTTCCAGTATATGTATTTGTTTTATCAAGTCTTACAATAGGTGTACATAAAATAGGAGTTGCACCCTTATCTTCTGCAATTTTAATATAATTTTCATATAAACTATATTTAAATGATGTTGAATCAGTTAAATCTTTAGACGCATCTGTAAAACGAGCCTCATCATCATTCTTTTCATCATTATGTCCAAATCCTATAAGAAGATAATCTCCTTCTTTAATATTATTTTTCAAAGTTTGATAATTAGATTCAATTAAGAAAGATTTTGAACTTCTTCCTGATAAAGCTAGATTTGATATAGTAACTTTTTCATTGAAATAATTATAAAGTTGTGATGCATATCCATATCTTGGATAATAATAAGTATCATCTGTCATTGCATCTGTACCTTTTGAATAATCACAAGCAGTTGAATCTCCTACTACATATAATGTAGTATTACTTAATTCTTCTACTATTGGTGATGAAGATGTAGATTCAACTATTGTTGTACTACTTGAAACATTACTAGTAATTACATTACTAGTAGTATTTTCAATTGTAGAACTACCTTCTATTTTGGAAGTACTTGATGTTGTAACACAATTTGAAGGTGTTTGTGATGTAGTTACATTTCCACAAGCTACAATTAAAACTAGCATTACACATGATAATAAAATTAAAAAATATTTTCTCATATATAAATTCTCCGTACTTTTTATATTATATAATATTTTAAATTATAATCCTAAAGTAATTATATACTTTTATCATAATATTTCTTTGTTGATAAATAAATTACAATACTTATATAACAAATTAAAGAAATAAATGTCAAACTTGTACCTAATTTAGTACAAATTGTACCATTATAATAAATAGTCACATCGCCTGATAAATCCGTTTTAAAGGCTACATAAGATTCATTCTCAAAACATTCAATATTATGCGTATTACCATTTGAATCTTTTAATATAACTTTATATCCTTTATAATATACTCTAGCCACTTCTATTAATGATTCTTTATCACAATCCAAATGAAATGTAATAACTCCATCATTATATTCATAGTTAGTTACTGTAGCTTCACCTTCTAATATTCCGGCAAATAAAGGTGCTTCCCCTAAATCTTTATTATATAAATAATTTGAGTAAATGTTCCACCAAAATGCTGATTTACTTCCTTCTAAATATGATGTAGTAAAGTATTCTAGTTGCCAACCAGCTGAATAAATATTATATGTGTATTCTTCTTTAATAGAATATTCTTCAGACCAACAATATTCTTCATTATAATTATATTCATTTATAGAAATTGGTTTAATAATTACAATACTTACACCAAGTATTAAACAACATGCATACTTTAAATAATTTGAAAATTTTATATTATTTAAAACAAGTGCTAAAATTATTGCGATAAAAAATCCAAGACTTCCCCATAATCTCCATGGAAATTGAATATTATATAAAAATTCTGGTAAAATTTCCCAAATAGTTTTAGTACCTATAAGTAATAACGTAATAATTATTAAAACTAAGAATGATATTATTTCATTATACTTAACTTCTGTTTTTACTATTTTTGGATAATATGGTATAAAATATAATATTGATGTAAGTAGTAAACCTACCCATACAATATAATCAACATTTATCAAAATAGATAAAATTATACAAACTATAAAAGATAAAGAAGATAAAACTACCCTTATGATATTATTTTCATTATTAGTTTTTATTAACTTCATTACAAAATGATATGTTAAATATGAAGTAATGCTTAGCAAAATAAATGAATACATATTATTTTTATAATTAAAATTTAAACCTGCCGTTAAATAAGCCAAACTTGAATCTATAGCTTCTTTTAATGTAGTAATATTAGTACGCATAGCTTCACTGTCAAATACACGATATAAATTAGTTTTTTTAGATTCTAACATCGGAAGTAATAATATGCTTGCTAAAGATAATATAAAAATAACACTTATTATAGTTTTTATATAGAAGTTTTTTTCTTTTAATTGTAATTTGATATCATCAATGTAAAATAATGCATATATAACTACAAATATTACTGTAAATAATGCAGTTATATTATGAGTCCATAATAATAAGGAAATACCTATTATAATTTCTAAGAATGGCTTTACATCATTTTTATGAGATTTTAATACATCATGCATACCTAAAAAAACGAGTGGAATAAATGTTAAGGCTACCGTTTCAGCATAAGCATTTCTTACATATATTAAACAAAATCTATATGGAAATAATATATAAATACTTGATGATATGATTGATACTAAATTATTATTAGTCAATCTTCTTGTGAATTTAAAAGTAAATATTCCACTTAAAAATATTGACAAAAACATCACTATTTTCATCGCAAACGTTAAACTAAAACCAAATGGACAAATTATAAGCCCAATTGCAGCCGTTATTATATGAGAAAATGACCCATACATTAATCTAACTCCCATACCTAAGAAATTTGCAGTTTCATAGTTTAAGAAAAAACTAAAATGACCACTTTTAAAAGAATCATATAAATCTTTTATTTGTGCATAATGAAATTCATTATCATGGCCTTTAATAAAACCTTTATTTATTAAAATAATTGAAGGTATTAACGAAATTAATAAAATTGTTAGATAACATATTAAATTTTGATATTTAATTCTTTTAAAATTCTTCATTATTCTTACCTAATTTCTTTAAAATTAATGGTTTAAAACCATCACATTTACTAGATAATAATTCGTAGATAATTATACTAATATTAACAAATGTATATCCCCATAAAAATCCACCTATCACATCTGAAAAATAATGTACTGATAAAATTAATCTAGTAATCCCAATAATTACAATCATTAAAGATGATAATATAGATATTATAGTTTTCTTTTTCTTACTAATATTAGTATGCAATATAACAAATATAAACATTAAATATAAATACGTTGCACTCATAGAATGACCTGAGGGAAATGAATATGAAGTTTCCTCTTGCCAACGATATATTATATCTGGCCTTGGTCTTTTCATTATATGCTTAATTATTTCATTTAGTAAATAATTTATTAAAGTACCAATTGATATTACAAGTGATTTTAAATCGAATTTAAATATTATTAAAATTATAACTAAGAAAACTATAATAAAATATACAAATGCAAATTCAGTAAAAATACGTACTAAATAATATAAGAAATTACCTTTATTCCCTCTTATAGATACAATATAATTTAAAATATTATTATCTAAATTATTAAAGACATTATTAGAAACTAAAATTGACCAAATTAAAGATATTATAAAACTAATAAAAGTTAGTAATAATAGAACTTTATTTTTTTTAATGAATTCCATAAAACAAATCACCTTAAATTCTTATTAATATTTTATTATATATAAGTTGATGTGTCAATTTCAAAAAAAACTTAATTTGGAGTTTATCCAAATTAAGTTAAATAATATCTTATTTTTCATATACTAAATCAATTATATTAGTTTTATTTATTTTCTTTTTACATAGTAAATAATATAATCCTATGACTATTAATAAAATTAATAATATTGTTAATATTGATAATATATTAAATGAAACTAATACATAATCTGCTAAACTTAAAGTTTTAAAGAAAGAATTAATTGGTTCCGTTATTATTGATGATAAAAACATATTTACAATAGATACAATAACCATTATACTTACTGCGTCAATAAATATAATACTAACCATATCTTTTTTCTTTATACCAAAACTTGCAAATATACCAATTATTCGTGTTTTCTTTCTTTTACTTGCATTTATATATGTGACAGATATATAAAAAGAAATTAATAAAAAGATAAAGGAGATAATTAGTAGTAGAATATTAAAAATTTTTGTAAATTTAATATTGTCTTCGATTTTTTCTGAATAATTGCTAAAATCTATAAGACCTATTTTTAACATTCTTTTAACTTCCTTAGCCGAAATATCGTTAAAAATAGTTATACCATATCTACTATTATCAAAATGCATATTATATATATTATCAAATTCATTATCCGTAACAATATAATGGTAATCATTATTATTTGAAATTCCAACAATAGTATAAGTTTTCGGATAAAATTCTATATCATTTATATTACTCTTTTGTTCTATATAATCATTATAAATTGTATACGTTGGTATAAAATAATTTAGAGTTAGTTCAAGCCCTATTAATTTCACATAATCTGTTTTAGGATCCCAGATGTTTAAAATTTCACCCGCAACTAAATCAAGGTTTCTACCAAGAACTATTTCATTATCATTTTGAGGCATTCTTCCGATAGAACATTCGTTTGTTTGTTCAGACATACTAGTAATCATCGTTTGTTGAACGTTTCTTCTAATGTATGAGGCATAATAATGTTTTGATAGTTCATTATATGTAGTGTTATAGGTATTTTCATTTATAAAAATGTAATTATCATAGTAATTATAATTATCACCTTGTTTTGACTCACTTATTCCAACAACTTTAAGTTTACAATTTGTATTTTTTTTATCTTCATAAATTTCAAATTCCACTTCTTGATTTAACAATTCACTAACATTTTTAGTATATTTTTTTGCAAAATAATCTGTCAAAATAACCTCATTATCATTTATAACATTTGTACCATATAAAATCCTTGTAGGGCATTGATCACCTAAAATAATTTTATCTGTCTTGTTAGACACATCATTTAATTTTATATATACACTTTTAAAAACTGTCTTTTTCTCATTTGATTTTAAAGTACTCCAATCAAAATTTAATAAGGAATCTTTTACAGTATATCCACCTCTTTCAAAGGCTTTATGAAATGATACTTCCGTAACAGACTCTTGATTATAGGCTTTTGATATTCTTTTTGCTCCACTCGTATATAATGAGTTTAAAGAGTATGTTAATAAAAATATTGAGATTAATAAAAAAATTGAATAAGTAATAATTCTAGCGAGATTTTTCTTAAATTGATAAAAACTTAAATTAAATAAATTTCGAGTTTTTACTTGAGGAGTTAAAACTTCAATTTTATTATCACAAGAACTAGTATCTATTGATTTTACTTCTTTTATATTTCCGTCTTTTATCTCGAAAATACCATCACTTATATTCGTAAAAAATTCTTTATCATGAGTGACTACAATTACTAATCTTTCTTTTGAAATTTCTTTTAATACATTCGAAACAATTTTAGCATTTTCTGCGTCAAGTGCACTAGTAGGTTCATCACATATAATAACAGGTTTTTTAGATAGTAAGGCTCTTATGATTGAAACCCTTTGTTTTTCTCCACCTGATATTTTTTCTATTTTAGAATCTTTAATATTTACCAAATCAAATTTATCTAATGTATCTAATAATAGTTTTTCGTCAAAACAATTAAATAATTCCATTATTAATTTTATATTTTCATACACAGTAAATCCTTCAATTAATTGAGAATCTTGAAATACTATAGTTGAAAAATAATCATCTGAATAATTATGAATTATCTCTCCACTAGTTTGTGTATCAAGACCTGAAATAATATTTATAAGAGTAGTTTTTCCTGTACCACTTCTTCCTATAATAGAGTATAGTCCAGTATCATTAAAAGATATATTAATATCATTTAAAACATGTTTTTCATTATCATATATTTTATTTATATTCTTTAATTTAATCATAATATTCTATTATAAGGTAACAGTTGCACAAACTGTACCAGTTCTTTCTTTATTTGGAAGAGCAGTTCTATCTCTAAATATTGTTAGGCTATATGTTACTTCTATATTTATTCCATATAAATTTATATCATTCGCTTCAAAGAAGAAAAGTGCTATTTGATGATATTCTCCACAATTAGGATATGAACGATTTGAACTATAACCTTCAAATTCATAATAATAACTTGCAGTTGTAGTATTAGTTGTATTAGGTGTATCCTCATTTGGTATAACAGTTAATCCATTATTATCTTTAATTTTATTTAAAACACTTTGTGGTTCATTTGTCTCATAATTCATATATATATTAGAATAATTTCTATTAAATAAATGTGTGTATTCAGCCTCATTTAAACCATCAAATCCAGTTGTATTAGAAGATGCTGTTTGAATTTTTGCAGAAATAGTCATATTTTTTGATGCAAAACGATTATAACCACTTACAGTACCTCTTGCATTACTCATAGCATCAACAGCAACACCATAATACAACTTATCATCAATAATAACACTTGTACCTATAACATATAGTGACATTGTTCCATAATCTTTATCACCATCAGAAATTGTTATGACGCCATCAGAATTAGTTGCTGTTTTCACTTGGTTTGTTCCTACAATTTCAACAACTTGACTTCCCATTGTATAATATGTTGCATTCGTTATGTTAACAAACTTTAAACATACAACACAAATAACACTTATAATAAATATTTTTTTCATATATAAACCTCCAAGCATAATATTAAATTATATATAATAACTCATTTAATCAAATAAAATCAAAATATGGTATGAAATAAAATCTATTTTTTTATTTCATACCATTTAAGTTTTAATTAATTACATAAATTCTTCACTATCGTAAGCACTCTTTAGAATTTCTTTAACATCATTAACCATAGGTACTCTAGGGTTAGCTGGAGAACATTGGTCTTCATAAGCTAAGAATGCAAGTTTATCTAAAGAAGCCATATATGTAGATTCTTCAAGACCTTGAGATTTGAAGTTCATCTTAATACCTAAGCTCTTAGCAAGTTCGCCACAAGCTTTAGCATAAGATTCAACACCTTCTTCAATAGTAGATGCAGGAAGTCCTAAAATACGAGCAAGTTCACAATATTTTTCATCTGCTTGATAATAATTATATTTTGGCCAAGTAGATAATTTTTCAGGTTTAGTACCATTATATCTGATAGTATATGGTAATAAGATAGCGTTAGCTCTTCCATGAGGCACATGGAATTCTCCACCAATCTTATGGGCCATTGAGTGGTTCATACCTAAGAAAGCATTTGCAAATGCCATACCTGCAAGACAAGATGCATTGTGCATTTTTTCACGTGCCTCTTTATCATTAGCTCCATTGTCATAACTTCTCTTTAAATATTTAAATACCATCTTAATAGCTTGTACAGCAAGACCATCAGTGTAGTCAGATGCTAGTGTAGATACGAAAGCTTCTGTTGCATGTGTAAGTACGTCCATACCTGTATCAGCAATTACTGATCTTGGTAAAGTATAAGTAAATGATGGATCGATAATCGCAACTGTAGGAGTTAAAGAATAATCTGTTAATGGATATTTCTTACTTTCTTCTTTGTCAGTAATAACTGCAAATGGAGTAACTTCACTACCAGTACCAGATGTAGTTGGAATACAAACTAATTTAGCTTTCTTACCAAGTTCAGGATAACGGAAAGCACGTTTTCTAATATCCATAAACTTTTGTTTTAAGTCATTGAAGTCTACTTCAGGATATTCATAGAATAACCACATACCCTTAGCAGCGTCCATTGCTGAACCACCACCAAGTGCAATAATTGTATCTGGATTAAATGAATTCATTAGTGCAACACCATTTTTAACTGTTTGAATTGATGGATCTGGTTCAACATCACAGAATAATTGATATTGAACTTTATTATGACGTAATCTTAATTGATCAGTTACTTTATTAACAAATCCTAAATCAACCATTGATCTATCTGTAACAATAATAACTCTTTCCATCTCTTTCATTTGATGTAAATATTCGATTGAATCTTTTTCAAAATAAATCTTAGCTGGAACTTTAAACCATTGCATATTATTTCTTCTCCTTCCTACTTTCTTAACATTTAATAAATTAATAGCAGATACGTTATCTCCTACTGAGTTGTGTCCATAAGAACCGCAACCTAAAGTTAATGAAGGTAAGAATGAGTTATATACATTACCAATTCCACCAAAAGTAGATGGGCTGTTCCAAATAATACGAATTGCAGGAATTAAATCTCCAAAACGAGTAGCTAATTCTTTTGATGCAGTATGAATAGCAGCTGAATGTCCTAAACCATTGAATTCTACCATTTGTTTAGCTAAATTTAGACCTTCATCAGTATTTGATGATTTAAATACAGCAAGTACTGGAGAAAGCTTTTCTTTACTCATAGGTTCAGAAGGACCAACTTCTTTACACTTACATAATAAGATATTAGTATTTTTAGGTACAGTAATACCAGCATTAGTAGCGATATTATAAGCACTCATACCAGCAATAATTGGTTTAAGTACTGCATTTGGATAATCTTCTTCTTTTTCAACACCAAACATATAAGAAATTAATTTCTTCTTTTCTGCAGGTGTACAAATATAACATCCAAATTGAGTAAATAAATCCATAGCTTCATCATAGATTTCTTTATCAATAATTACAGCTTGTTCAGAAGCACAAATCATACCATTATCAAATGATTTTGACATAACAATATCATTAACTGCTTGACGAACATTACAAGTTTTTTCCATATATGCAGGAACGTTACCAGCACCTACACCTAAAGCTGGTTTACCACAAGAGTAAGCAGCCTTAACCATTGCGTTTCCACCTGTAGCTAAAATTGTAGAAACGCCATCATGATGCATTAAAGCAGATGTAGCATCCATTGATGGATGTTCAATCCATTGAATACAATTTTTTGGTGCACCAGCAGCTACTGCAGCTTCATATACAATACGAGCAGCTTCTGCAGAACAATTTTGTGCATTTGGATGGAATGCAAAGATAATTGGATTTCTAGTCTTTAAACAAATTAAAGATTTAAAAATAGCAGTTGATGTTGGGTTTGTAACAGGTGTAATACCAGCAACTACTCCAACTGGTTCTGCAATTTCAGTAATTCCAGTTACATCATTATCAGAAACAACTCCAACTGTCTTTAAATGACGCATGTTGTTAACAACATATTCACAAGCAAATAGATTCTTTGTAGCTTTATCTTCGAAAACTCCACGTTTAGTCTCTTCTACTGCATGCATAGCTAAAATACCATGCTTATCTAGTGCAGCAACTGAAGCTTTAGCAACTATATAATCGATTTGTTCTTGTGTAAAGTCAGCATAATCTTCTAAGCATTTAAGTGCTTTTTCAACTAAGCCGTTTACCTCTTCTTGAGGTGTAATTTGAATTTCTTTTTCCATAATAAAAAACTCCCTTCGAGCAATGCTACGCATATTTTATCATATTTTATTTTTATTTGAAAGCGTTTTAATAAAAGAAAATACTTAAATATTTAAAAAATTGTATGATTTTTTATCAAAATGAGAAAAAAAGG
>CAZGBY010000045.1:0-14719 GCA_964524125.1 uncultured Clostridium sp. | reverse complement strand
ATTCCCCCTTAAAATCCCCTTTGCTATAATTCCACTTTAATTTTACAACTGAGTAACCGGGAAAATACAAAAATTCATTAAAATCTGTATTGACAAGTAAATCAACTTTTGGTATAATTTTAAATGCAGTTGATAATACTGTATTAAATGCGGGTATGGCGGAACTGGCAGACGCGCTAGACTTAGAATCTAGTTCCTAGGAGTGCAGGTTCGATTCCTGTTACCCGCACCAGTGTGTAATTTCGAGGCTAAAATGCCTCTTTTTTTTGATTTTGGGGTTTTTTTGAGTGAAAAATATGAAATTTTCGGTTATTTTTACAGAATGAAAACTTCTGTAACTTCAGTAATTTACGTAGCTTTTGATAAATTGTCACAACAATTGTCACAACAAATGTCACAACAAATATGTATATGATGTATTATCATTATCGCTAAGTTTATAATCATTTAATTTGTAAATTTAAATTGATATAAAAATATTAATATTCATTCATATACTTATTAAGAAAACACAACATTTAATTAATTGGATATTATTAAAAATAATTATCTAAAACTAAATAAAAATCAAAATAAATTAAAAACTGTATTTAATGTAATTGGAGTTGAAATGATGAAACAAGAACTTACTGAAATCTCTTATAAAAATATAAGA
Organism: uncultured Clostridium sp.; assembly: GCA_964524125.1. Classification (GTDB taxonomy): domain Bacteria; phylum Bacillota_I; class Bacilli_A; order Acholeplasmatales; family Anaeroplasmataceae; genus CAG-307. The sequence continues at coordinate 14,064 of CAZGBY010000045.1, read as the reverse complement.
AAATATAATCATTTAGATTTTGATCAAATATATAATATTACTAAACAATTATGGAAAGATGAATTTGAAATGACATTAAATTTACAAAATCTTATATATGATTTTTTAGTTAAATATTATTTATATGATAATGAATTAAATTTTGTTTATGATGACAATGGCATAATTAAATCTTTTATGCTATTACATAAAAAAGGGGAATTTAATGATGTATCATTATATTTTAATGAAAAAATAAATAAATTAACTAAAGAAGAACAAAACTTTGCTAAAAGATACTTAGAATATTTAGAATATAATAGTAAAATGGTTTATGAAATAATGCCTGAAAATTCATTATATTTAAGTTTAATCGCAAGTATTCAAAAAGGTACAGGGAAATTATTAATTAATTATTTAAACACATATTGTAAGGATAATAATATAGATCAATACTATTTTTGGACCGATGAAACATGTAATTATTCATTTTATGAAAAAAATGGTTTTATCTTAAAGAAGGAATACAATGTAGATTTTTTTGGCCGTAATATTAAAACATTTATTTATTCAAACAAATAATTCATTATATTTTATCTTAAAATAGTGACTAGACTAACTCTCCATTGACTATATTTATTAAAATATATAAAATTGATTTAGGTGATAATCATGAAAGATAAAAAAATATTTGGTTTATTTTTAAAAGAAAAAAGAATAGAAAAAGGTTTATCTCAAAAAGAACTAGCCTCTTTATTATATGTAACTGATGGGGCTATATCTAAATGGGAAAGAGGAATATCATATCCTGATATAACATTAATATCAGAACTATGTAAAATATTAGATGTGTCTGAACATGAACTATTAGAGTGTTGTAATGATGAGGAATTAAGGAAGATAAAATCATATGCCAAAAAGTATAATAATATTAGAACAATTATTATTAATTTATTAAATATTTCTTATTTAATAGCTTTGATTGTATGCTTTATAGTTAATCTATCTTTAGAACACAAATTATCATGGTTTTTTATAGTACTTACAAGCTTAGTATGTGCATATACTTATTTACCTACTATCAGTGATATTTTAATTAAATTTAAAAGAAGTACTTTAATTAAATTTAAAGATTTATTCATATTATTAAGTCAAGTATTATCTTTATTTATATTATTTCTAACTTGTAGTATAAAGTATAATAATTATTGGTTTATGATAGCAACTTTATCAACTATACTGGCATATTTTATAATATTTTATCCGATATTATTTTGTAAAATAAAAAAAGAATATGAAAAACTAAATAATAAATTCTTATTTACATATTCTTTAGGGATTTCTATAATACTTATATTTCTTTTAATATTTATTAATATTTATAATCCATTTAATATATTTTTAGGATTAGTTCTTGTATTATTGTTTAGTATAATACCTTTAATGTTGGGTTTATTTAAAATTATATGCATTAAACATTATAATAAAATTAAATTAATAACTATAATTTCTTTATGTACAGGTATCTTTATATTCTTATCTATTAGCTTTATATTATCTATAAAGGTTTATAATTCTAAAGAAGAATTAATCTACAATATTGATGATTCAATTGAAAAAGTTGTAATTAAAAGTGATTGTGTAAATGTTAATGTTTTTTATAGTCATGAGAATAATATTAAGTATTTAAAAAATATGAGGACAAATTACGAATTTAAAATAGAGGATTCTACATTATACATAAATCAAATAGATAATAAAAAGCTTTATTTTAGTATGTTTTCATCTAATTTATATTTAAACTTAAATATATCAAATATTAAAAACCTAAAAATAGATAATGAAACAGGAAATATCTTACTAAATGATAATTTAAATCTTGAAGTTTTAAACTTGAATGTTAGAACAGGAAATATCGAAATTAATAATATAACTGTAAGTAATGATGTCATAATAACTAATAAAACAGGAAATATAAAACTTAGAAATATTAATAATAATAAAACATTAACTTTAACTTGTAGTACAGGAAATATTAATTTAGATGATATTTCATCAAATGAAATTAATTTAACTAATAATACAGGAAATATTACATTAAATAATATAAATGCATATTTAATATATGCTAGCGTAAATACAGGTAATATTAAAGGGAAGTTAAGTTCTGATTATATATACAATACTTATTGTAAAACAGGTAATATTAATGTCCCTAATACAAATGGTAAATATAGTTGTACACTAAAGATTAAAACAGGTAATATAAATATTTCTTTAATATAATACATATAATTAGATGGTGATATTATAATTAATATATTTTTCACATTAATAATTATTATATCTATTTTATATTCTATAATTACTAATAATACAGTATCACTAACTAATGCATTATTAGACTTACCAAAAGATGGAATAAATTTATTAATAAGCACATCGTCAACCATTATGTTATTTTCAGGTCTTATTGAAGTTGCTAAGGACGCAAATATTATTAATGTATTGACAAAATATATTAATAAACCATTAAAACTATTATTTGAAAACATAGAAGAAGATATACTAAATGATATATCATTAAATTTAACTTGTAATTTCTTAGGAATGTCAAACGCATCTATCACATCAGGTTTAAATGCATTAAATAAGTTAAAAGAACAAGGATATAATAATGAAATAATAACATTTATAACATTAAATGCATCTGGATTTTGTTTAATACCTCAGAGTGTATTATCTATAAGAAGTACTTATATATCAAATTCATTTGATATAATACTACCTACATTCTTATTAAGTTTAACTTCATTTATATTAACTATTATATTTAATAAAATATTGGTGAGATATGATTAGTTCATATATAATACTTATTATTTTTTTAATAGTATTTATAGCATCTATAATTAAGAAAAACAATACTTATACAAGTTTTATAAATGGAGTAAAAGAAGGATTTAAAACTAGTTTAAAAATAGCTCCATCTATGTTTGTAATGTATATAGCTATTAATTTATTTGCACAATCTAAATTTATAGAAAATATATTTAAATCTTCTAAAATATCAGTAGATTTAATTTCTCAAGGATTATTTAGACCATTATCAAGTAGTGCATCTTTATCATTTATGATTAAAATATATTCTGAATATGGTGCAGATTCTAATTTGGGATATATTTCTAGTATATTACAAGGATCTGTAGATTCATCTATTTATATAATAAGCTATTATCTAGGAGCTTGTAACATTAAAGGAAGTTATAAATGTATACTTATATGTTTACTAGTATATATAATAATATTTATTATATGCTTAATAATATATTTACTATTATAAAAAAAATAAGTAAAAGTTTCCTCTTACTTATTTAATAAATTCTTATTTTGCATATAAATATTTTCTTTTATTCTATGACTTTCTTTTTTACCATTTATATCAGTAATAGTATATCCACCATCTGCTTTTATTTCATACTCTTTAGTATTACTACATTTATTACATTTGCAATTACATTTAAACACATGTACAAATGTTTCTTTAGTATTACCTTTTTTATCTGTTTTAGTAGAACTATTAGTATTAGAAAATGTTATTTTCTTATACCACTTATTACCACATTTACAATAATCAACTGATTTTGGATATAAACTCATAGACAATAAAACGATTAATAATAATATTAACATTAAAAATGTTGAATATGATGTCTTATTATTAATTTCTAATATTATATAAACTATAAGCCAAACTAATACTAACACTACCCCTAATAATTTTCTTAACCAATAAAGAAATTTCATGATAATACCTCCAATTTATAATCTAATTTTAAATTGAAAGGAATTAATTGTCAATTATATTTCGTTAATATTTCATTTAAAAGATTAAAAAAATTAATATCATCTATTTTTGTTCTCTTTTTAGGCCCTTTAATATGAGATGATTGTTTTTTTAGTTTATAGTTTAAATATCTTTGAGTAAGTAAAGTATTAATATTGTTATTATCAATAATAAATCCACTTGGATGTATAATTATAACTTTTTTAGATAATACTAGATTTGAAAGACCATAATCAGATGTAATTAATATATCATTATCTTTAATTGTTGAAGCTATATAAAAATCAACATTATCTTTATTAGTATCTACACTTATTACTTTTGCATAATTATCAAAAATGATATGAGAAGTATCACAATACATAATAACCTCTATATTATATTTTCTTGCTAAAGAAGATATTATATCCCTAACTGGGCATGCGTCTGCATCTACATATATCATAAGTCTCACCAAAATAATTATAGCATTATAATTTAGTTATAACTAGCTATTTTTAAATATGTAGGATAACTTGTAAAGAAATCTTTTAGTGTCGTTCTTGTAGTAGATGCCGGATCATTAATTAAATATGATGATAAATTTGAAGAAGAACCATTTATTCCGTATACTATTACAAAATGTGAACTAACTGAATTTTTAGCACCTATTATAGTAGGTTTATTATTTAATAAATTCTTATAAATTTTAGTTAAATATGACGAAGTTGTATCTGTTTTATAGTTACTAGGCCAGTACATATCACCTGATGAAGTATATGATAATTTATTTTTCATTTCATTTGGGTAAATTATAGTATTTGTTCTATAAGATTCACTCATAGCCATAGCGGTTGTCAAACATCCAATTTGAGATATAGTCTTATTTGATGTGATTTTAATGTTTTTCCATCTTGAATCATATTGTTTAAAATCATATATATTAAGAACTTTACCATTAATAAGATATGAATTATATAAGTAACCATAATTTCCATTAAAGTAAGCATAAGACCAATTACTAACAGTATTATATATAGTAATATTTGTTCCTTTTTTAATTGTAGTAATTATAGAATATTTTGTAGATGGTCCTGTCCTAAAATTTAAATTATCAGTTGTGGTCATGGATTTTCCATATAATTTATTAATATAACTTTTAGAACTATATCCATATGTATTATTATATTTAATATAATAAAAATCATTTTTATTACTTATAATTTCTACATAACTATTATTAGGAATTCTACCTATAATTTTTGATGAAGTTGTATATGATGATCGCATATTTAAATTAGACCCAGATGTTTGTACAATACCAACTTCATTATTACTAGCATCTGATTTGGTATTTAATGAAAACAAAATAAGAATTAAACAAAATATAAATAATATTTTTTTCAAGTATTTCACCTCCTATTTAATCTTAACATATTTATACTTAAAAAAAATTTACAATAATTGTTAATACATGGTTTCTACTCTTTAAAAAACATTTTTAATTTGGTATAATATACTTAACATTAAAAAGATTGGAATGTGATAATTTATGAAAGAATTAATTGATATTATTAACAAAGAAGGAATTATTAAAGAAGACAATGTACTAGTTGTAGATTCTTTTTTAAATCAACAATTAAATATTGACCTATTATCACAAATGGCAAATGAATGGTATTTAAAATTTAAAGATTTTAATGTAACAAAAATATTAACCATTGAATCTGCTGGAATAGCGCTAGCTACTGCATGCGCTTTAAAGTTTAATATACCAGTTATTTATGCAAAAAAAGAATATACAACCAAACTTCCAGAAAATACTTTTGTGGCCAAAATATATTCTTATCGAATGAAAAAATCATATTATGCATATGTTAAAGAAAACTTTATTACTGAAGATGATAATGTATTGATTATTGATGATTTAGTTGCGAATGGATGGGCAGCTGAGGGTTTATATGATATTTGTATGCAAGCAGGCGCTAATGTAGTTGGTATAGGCTGTGCAATTGAAAAGACTTATCAACTTGGTGGTAAACGACTTAGAAGTAAGGGAATTAGAGTTGAATCACTTGCTAAAATTAGTAAAATAGATTTTGAAGAAGGAAAGGTAACGTTTGAACTTGAATAATATTATACAATTTATAGATGTATCCGTTTATCATAAGACTAAACAAGTTTTAAATCATATAAATTTTTCTTTTAATAAAAATGATTTTTTAGTTGTTCACGGAGCTATGACTAGTGGGAAAACAACAATATTTAATGTATTATCAGGACGTGAAGAAAATTATGAAGGTATTTATAATTTATTTGGTATAAATTATAAGGATTATTCTAAGAAAAACTTGAAACTTCAAAAGGAAAAAATTGGATTTATGCCATCAAGTCTATATTTTGATGAAAATTTAAATGTAAATCAAAATTTATTACTCATAAATAATAAACCAAGAATCACTTTACTTGAGGCTTTAGCTTTAGTTAATGGTAAAGAATTATACTCAAGGAGTATGCAAACATTAAATGGACTTGATAGAATTAAAGTATATTTAGCAGGGATGTTACTTTCTTGTCCTTCGTACTTAGTTTTAGATGAACCAACTGGTCATTTAGAAGATGAAAGAAGAAAAGAAGTATATCAAATATTAGATAATTTGTATGAAAGTGGTATAAGTATTTTAATACTTACTGGTAAAAATGACAATTTAAAGAAAAATTATAAAATTAAATATATTAAAAATGGTAGATTAATCTAAAAAGACAACGCTTTCATTGATTTTAAAAGCGAAAATAAGTAAATTATTCTTTACTATTTTATTCAAAAATTATATAATATATAAATAAAGCAAGTAAGAAATAAGGTATTGCTTTTAAATTAATTTGATGGTTGAGGTTTAAAACTATGAAACTTAATGAAAAAGGATTATTAATAGTTTTATCTGGTCCTTCTGGTGTAGGAAAAGGTACCGTAAGAAAAGCATTATTTGAAATGCCTGAACAAAACTTCGTTTATTCAGTATCTATGACTACAAGAAAAAGAAGACCTAATGAAATAGAAGGTAAAGACTATTACTATGTTTCTAAAGAGGAATTTGAACAAAAAATTGAAGAAGGTAAATTCTTAGAATATGCAGAGTTTGTAGGAAATTACTATGGAACTCCACTTGATAAGGTAAATGAACAACTTAATTTGGGTAAAGAAGTTATCCTTGAAATTGAAGTTGAAGGAGCCTCTCAAGTAAGAGAAAAATGTAAGGATGCTGTATTTATTTTCTTAGCACCGCCATCAAAGAGCGCACTTTATGATAGATTAAAAACTCGTGGTACTGAATCTGATGATGTAATAAAAGAAAGAATCGATAAAGCAAATCGTGAGTTTAACCTAGCTTATAAATATGATTATATAGTTATTAATGATGAAATAAGAAACGCAGCCGATAGAATAATGGCGATTATTCGTGCTGAACATGCTAAAACAGAACGTTCTATTCACGGATATTTAGAATTAATTGAAAATGAACAAGTAGAAATTTAAGAAAGGAAGAATTATTATGGCAAAAAAAGTAAACAATGATGGAATGAGATATCCTTCAGTAGATAAATTATTAGATAAGGTAGATTCAAAATATAAATTAGCATATATCGCAGCTAAAAGAGCTAAGATTATTGAAGAAGAAGAATATTGTGCAACTGAAGATTCAATTTGTGCTAAACCTGTAGGTCAAGCTTTAGAAGAAATTTTAGATGATAAAGTTCATTGTGAATTTAAGAAAAGATAAGCGTTTTTACGCTTATTTTTTTTAAAAGGTATTTATGACTGAACAAATAAAAGAACATTTAAATCAACTGCCTGATAAACCTGGTTGTTATCTTATGAAGGATTTAAACGGGACTATTATATATGTTGGTAAAGCTAAAAACCTTAAAAATAGAGTAAGATCTTATTTTAGAGGTGCTCATAATCTAAAAACTACTAAACTTGTATCTGAAATTTATGATTTTGAATATATAATTACATCTTCAGAAGCGGAATCTTTAATGCTTGAAATTAATTTGATTAAACAACATGATCCTAAGTATAATATTATGCTTACTGATGATAAAACTTATCCTTATATTTTACTTACACAGGATAAAAATCCAAGATTGCTCGTTTATAGAACTAAAAATAAAACCAAGAAACAGGGTAAATTCTTTGGACCATACCCTAATGTTAATGCAGCACGTCATACTTGTGATTTATTAAATAGAATATATCCTTTTAGAAAATGTCAAAATATTCCTAAGAAGGAATGCTTATATTATCATTTGAAACAGTGTCTTGGACCTTGTATAAATTCTAATTTAGATTATAAAAATTATTCTAAAGAAGTCACGTCATTTTTAAATGGTGACGTATCTGATGTAGTTAAGCCTTTAGAAGAAAAAATGAGTGACGCGTCTAATAATTTAGACTTTGAACGTGCAGGGGCTTATCGTGATTTAATTAATGATATTAATCAAATTACAGCTAAACAAATTATTTCATCAACAGACCTATCTAGTAAAGATATATTTGGTTTTTATATTTCTGATGATGAAATATCAGTTCATATTTTATATATAAGAAAAGGACAAATAGTTGAAAATTATCATACTAATTTTACTTATATTTTAGATTCAAATGAAGTAATAACTGATTTTATATTAAATTTCTATACTGATGATAAATTTAAACCTAAAGAAATCATTACATCTTATAATGTAGATGATAATTTAATAAGTTCTCATTTAAACCTAAAGATTACAATTCCTCAAAAAGGGTTAAAGCTAGACCTTTGTAATATGGCAAATGAAAATGCTAAAAAGGATTTTATAGATATGAAAAATATTTATAAATCTAAGGTATTAAAGAATATAGAAACTATTGAAAAGCTAGGTTCTATTTTAGGTATTAATGCACCATATCATATAGAAGCCTTTGATAACTCAAATTTATTTGGAGAATACCCAGTTTCTGCAATGGTTGTATATAAAAATGGTAAGCCATCTAAAAGTGATTATCGTAAATATCATATAAAAACGGTTGTGGGTGCTAATGATTATGAATCTATGAAAGAAGTGGTTTATAGAAGATATTTTCGTTTAATGATGGAACAAGGCAAAATGCCAGACTTAATTGTAATGGATGGTGGACTTATTCAAGTAAACGCAGCCCTTGATGTAATAAAAAGTCTTAACTTAAATATTCCTGTAATGGGTATCGAAAAAGATGACCACCACAAGGCTCGTGCAATTGTATTTGAAAGTAGAGAAATACCTCTTGATAAAAATAGTGATGTTTATCTATTATTGATTAATATATCTCAAACAGTACATGATTTTGCAATATCATTTTTTAGAAGTCAAAAAGCTAAGGGATTCTTTTCTTCACGACTTGATGGCATTAAAGGTATAGGACCTAAGAAAAAAGAAGCTTTACTTAAGAAATTTATTAATATTGAGGGAATTAAAAATGGTAGTGTTTCGGATTTTAAAGAGATTGGTATTAATGAAGAGTTAAGAAATAAGATAATTTCATATTTAAATAATGAAAATAGTAACTAGTTAAGTTTTAACGTCATATAATAAATTGAATTGGAGGGTAAAATGAATTCAATTTTAACCGATAGAGAAAGAGAAATATTTTCCTTACTAGTTAAAAATAAAACGACAGAAGAAATAGCAACTCAACTTTCTATTTCAACCAAAACGTGTCGTAATCATATATCTAATGTGATTGGTAAACTTGGTGTATCAAGCAGAACACAAGCTATAATTATATTAATAAAAAATGGTTTAATCAAATTAGATTAATCATTTTTTATTTAGCAGACAATATCTAGCATAATTTTTTAGTATAACTTAATATAATATTTATATATGATTGGAGGATTTTTATGAAATTTAATTTAGATAATATAATAACATATGAAAATGATGAAGATATGATTAAAAGCAAAATGTTTGGAAGTCCTGTCTTTCCTAAACGATTTATTAGAAAAAGACATTTAGAAAATTATTATTTTTTAATGCAAATAAATCTTGAGGATATCAAAGATAAATTAACACTTCCAAGTGATGGATTAATCTACATATTTTTAGATATAGAAAATGATTATAAACCTAAAGTATTATATACCCAAGAAGTGATTGCTGAATGTGTAGATTATATTGATGAAGTATATTCTAATTTAGGTGAATTTAATGCAATTTATTTAAAAGATGGATGTGATCATATAATACTTGAAAAAGATGAAGATGAAGTTATTATATTAAGTCTTGATTTAAAGAAAATGCCAGAGGGATATTTAACTCGTTTTAATGATTATACACATCTTGAAATAAGAATGCCATTTGAAGATTTGTCAATTTGTACATTTGATAATGTAAAGCTAATACTAAAATAAAATTAAAGAAAATAATGCAATTCCTTTATTTGTAGAAAAAAATAAATAAAAAATACCTTAGGTAAGCCAATTCTCTTAATAGTAGAATTTGGCTTTTTTAAATTCTAGAGATAATCTAGCAAGTTCTACTTCTAAATTAGAACTTTTATGATATAATTTTATTGTCCTTAAAAGGGTGATATTATGGATGAAAAGATTATTTATTATTCAGATGAATTAAATGATGAATTTGCAGGAGATAATATTAAAGCTAAAACTATTGATGAAAATTATAAATATGTTCATAAATCTTTATTTAAAAAGATTTCACATATTTTTTGGTATAGAATTATAGCTTGTCCTTTAGCATATCTTTATTTAAAACTAAAATTTCATCATAAAATTATAAATAAAAAAATATTAAAAAAATTTAAAAAAACTGGATATTTTATTTATGGAAATCATACTCATAATATAGTTGATGCACTTATTCCAACAATGGTAAATGGCACTAAAGATACTTATGTTATAGTTCATCCTAATAATGTATCAATGCCAGTACTTGGTTTAATTACACCATCTCTTGGTGCAATTCCACTTCCTGATAATTTAGCCGCTACTAAAAACTTTACTAAATGCTTAGAATATAGAATTAGTAAAAAAAATGCGATTATGATTTATCCTGAGGCACATATTTGGCCTTATTATACCAAAATAAGACCATATAAAGATACATCATTTAGATATCCAGAAATTTTAGATAAACCAGTATTTACTATTACTAATACATATCAAAAAAGAAAAAAAGACAAGGTAAAAATTGTTACTTATATAGATGGTCCTTTTTTTCCAGATAAGACTCTTAGTGCAAAAGATTCAAGAAAGAAGCTAAGAGATGAATGTTATAACATTATGACAAAAAGAAGTTTAAATAGTAATATTGAAGTTATAAAATATGTAAAGAAGGAAGAAGAAAATGATTAACATATTATTTTGTGGAAATGATAAAGTATTTGATGGAATGCTAACAACAGCTTTATCTATCTTGAAACGTACAGATACAAAAGAACCATTTAATTTTTATATATTTACTATGAATGTGCAACACTTAAATCCTAAGTATGAAGAACTTCATGACAATGAAGCTTTATTTTTAGATAAAGTTGTAAAGGAATATAATCCTGATAATAAAGTTATAAAAATTGATGTTAAAGATTTATATATGGAACATTTTTCTAAATGTCCTAATGAAGGTTGCTACTGCTCACCTTATACATTATTAAGATTATTTGCAGATTTAATACCTGAAATACCAGATAAGATTTTATATTTAGATGTTGATATTATGTTAAATCGAGATATTAAATTATTATATGATATAAATATAGAAGGTTATGAATATGCGGCCGCTAGGGACCATTATGGAAAATATTTAATTAATCCTAATTATATTAATGCTGGAGTATTATTATTTAACATGAAAGAAATAAGAAAAACAGGACTCCTTGAAAAAGCTCGTGGTTGGATTAAGAAAAAACATTTACCATTTGCAGATCAAAGTGCAATCATAAGAAGCACAACTAAAAAGAAGATGTTAAGCCAAAAGTTTAATGATCAAAAGTTTTTACATAAAAATACAGTCATTAGACATTTTTCAAAACGTCTTTTTTGGTTACCTTATCCTCATACTGATAATATAAAACAATGGCATGTAAGTCGTGTTCATAAAGTTTTTAAATATTATGAATTTGATGATATTTTATATGAATATATATATTTAAAAAAGAAATTTCAAAGAGAAAGTTAGTGGAGATTATGAAAAAAATTATACCTATTTTTTATGCGTGTGATGACAATTTTGTTAAATATACAATCATCAGTGCTAAATCTTTAATTGAAAATGCATCAAATGATTATTTTTATAAAATATATATCTTAAATACAAACGTATCAGAAGATATGAAAGAAAAAGCTTATACTTTAAATTCTAATAAGGCTTCAATCGAATTTGTAAATGTATCTAAATATTTAGATGAAGTCGCATCTAGACTTCCTATTAGAGATTATTATTCTAAAACAACTTATTTTAGATTGTTTATAGCTCATATGTATGAAAATTATGATAAAGCTATCTATATTGATAGTGATACAATTGTACTTGGAGATATTTCAAAGTTTTACAATCATGATTTAAAGGATAACTATGTTGGCGCTTGTCAGGAACAAGCAATGATACAAGTAGATACTTATGGTAATTATTGTGAACAAGTAGTTGGAGTAGATAGAAATAAATTCTTTAATGCAGGACATATTTTAATTAACTGTAAAGAATTCCGCCGTCAAGATATTTTATCACAATTTATTGATAAATTATCCGAATATAACTTTGTTGTAACTCAAGATGAAGATTACTTAAATTTACTTTGTAAAGATCATGTACTTTGGATTGATAATTCTTGGAATACTGAAGTATTTGGTACAGTTAAATATAAAGATGAAGAAATTAATATGTTACATTACATAATGTGGAGTAAACCTTGGCATTTTCCAGATGCAAGATATAGTAGTTATTTCTGGCATTATGCTAAAATGACTTGTGTATATGAAGAAACTAAAGCTGTACTAGATGCATATACTGATGAACAAAGAGCAAATGATATGATAGGTGCACAAAACCTTGAAAAACTTGCTCAAAAAGAAATTGATAGGTCTGATAATTATTTAAAGATTCAATTATCAAAAAAAATCAAGACCGCTTAAATATAATTGATAAAATAAAAAAATATGAATTAGAAGGAAGATTTTATGAAGATGTAGAAGATGATCCTCCTGGAGATATAATCAAAGAAGGACAAGTCGACTATTTAAGACGTAAAATTAGAAGTAAAATAAATGCTAAAATAGCTTATAAAATGGCTAGAAAGTTTTTAAATAAAATGGTTATGAATAATCAAATTATTATTAAAGACATAGTTGGTACAGAAAATCTTGCTGGACTTAAAACTGGTGCAATTATGACATGTAATCATTTTAACGCATTTGATTCATTTGCAATTCAAATGGCTTATGAAGCTTCTATTTCTAATTGGAATAAAAAGAAATTTTATCGTATCATTAAAGAAACCAATTATACAGCATTTCCCGGATTCTTTGGTTATTTAATGAGAAATTGTTATACCCTACCTTTAAGCAGTAGTCCAAAAGCAATGATTGAAATGTTAAGAAGTGTTGATAAATTACTTTCTGATGGTCATTTAGTACTAGTATATCCAGAACAAAGTATGTGGTGGAATTATAGAAAACCTAAACCACTTAAAAAAGGGGCTTATAGATTTGCAGTTAAAAGTAAAGTACCTGTTGTGCCTTGTTTTATAACTATGCAAGATAGTAAGTTTACTGATGAGAATGGATTTAAAGTTCAAGAATATACTATTCATATAGAAAAGCCTATATATCCTAAAGAAGAATTATCTGATATGGATAATATGGAATATTTATTAAATGAAAATTATAAAGTTTGGAAAGATATATATGAAAATGTTTATCAAGAAAAGTTAACCTATAATTGTATAAAAGAAGTATCTTCACAAATGTAGAATTAAAGTAATATTTTGTGTATGATATTAATAAATAGTTTTGGAGTGATAATTCCAAGACTTTTTTATTGGTGTGAATCAGGCCAAAAAGTGTATTATATTATTTATGGAAATAAATATACTCAAGATGTACATTTTATTATAATAATTATCAAGTTTGATAAATAAGTTTATAAAAAAGGAAAAAATCTTTGAATCAGTTGTTTAGACATAACCATTAATATTTTTAAATACTAAGATTTTTTTAACATGT
>CAZGBY010000044.1:0-15023 GCA_964524125.1 uncultured Clostridium sp. | reverse complement strand
CCGATTTTTTTAAAGTCGATTATTCTTCTCTACGCCGTAAATTTTAGAGAACCTTTTTAATTACCTAAATATATTTTAAACATCATAATCTTCCCACATATCTTTAGTAATTGTACCATTTACAATTACTTCTGGGTCTTTAGCTAGAATATGTCTTATTAAATTAAATCCATTAATTGTTTTAAAAACTATCGTTTTTGCATTACCAAACTTATAATCTTTCATGCAACCTTTTTCATATAAAGCTTCATCTAATTTAGGAAAATCTAAAGAAATATGTGGTTGATTTTTATTAAAATGCTTACGCATATATACTTCTTTAACTTCCTTATTATCTTTAACATATAATTTTATAGGTTTATCAGTTAGTCTATTTGGTACATTTAATACTTCTTCAACAGCGTGGATAAACGTATTTTTTTCATTACCAACACCTATAAGTAAGACATACGCATTATACTCTCTTAATTTATCATAGAATCCATGAGGTGTACATGGTGTATTCGCATATACCTCATTTGCTATAAGCGCAAATGAAGCATTACCTCTAATAGCTACACTATGAGTAGGATGATATGATCTTATGACACCATCTCTTTTTAAAAATAAATTATTCAAAATTCCTAGATTTGAAGGTGTTTTTTCAACATCATATATAGGATTATTTTCATTAATTATACCCCATGTATGAGTTGGCATAATTAAAGTACCATTCTTAAAATAATCCATTAAAGTATCTAAAATATCATTTGCATCATATCCTATAGATTTACATGATGAATGAATCATTACACATTCAGTACCATCAAATCCCATATTATTTAAATCATATATCAAATTACTAAGTATCATATTACTCTCCTAAGAATTTCTTAATCATATCAAAATGATATTCAGTTATAACAAGATGAAGTTTATATTTACCTTCTACTATAATATCATAATTAGATAAAGATGTAACTCTATTCTTTCTATCTTTAAAAATTATAGGACTGTTATATTCAAAAATATCATCAGTAAATTTAACTTCATTTTTATTTTTACAAATTGTTAATCTATCAAGAGGAATTTCAAAGACATATGTTCCATCACAAAAAGCTAGCTTATTTTTACATTCATAGAAATAACAATCTAAAAATATATAATCTTTCTTACCTTCTACAATAAATCCAGAAGATACCATATTTTTCTTATTAAGTACATCTTCATAATTTAATACATTATTAGTTATTTCATCTTTATTAAACTTAACTTTTTCTTTTTCTACATTTTGTACTTTCATATTATAAATAATTGTAAGTGGTAAGAACGCTATAATTAATATAATAGAAATAATAAAGATAAAGCCATACTTAGAAAAAGCTTCTTTAAAGCTAGTTGAATTCCATCTTGATGAAAAATAAAGTAATAATAAGCAACCAATTATTAACAAATAATAGAAAATCTTTGATCTTTTATCAATTTGTTCATAACCGGTTTTTTCTTCTATTTCTTTTAAAGAATTAGCCATTTTATTATCAATTTTATCTATCATTTCATCGGTTACTTCTTGTACAATATATTCTTCACATTTTAATTTTTCATTTTCATCTGACGAAAAAAAGAAATCATCCATATTAATACCATCCTTATATTTTTTTTGCTAAAGTAATAAATATTCTATCACTTTTAGATTTTCCACCTATTTTAAGTAAACTTCCCTTACCATAATGCATAAGTGAAATTTCATCACCTTCACGTATTTGATGTGATGTATTTGTAATTATTCTTTGATTAACTTTACAACTTGAATTTTTAATTAATTCCTGAGCATTAGACCTTGATAAATTAAATAATTCTGATGCAATTATATCAAGTCTTAAACTTGCAACAAAACATTTTATTTCTTTATTATTATTTTTAATGTCACCTAGAATTTCTTCTTTTTCTTCTAGTTCTACACTTTGATGAGATATAATTCTTAATTCTTGTTTTAAATAAGTATAAATTTCTTTAGTTGCATAAAAATATACATCATTATTTTCAGTAATAAAAATATCACCAATTGTATTTCTACTTACACCTAAACTCATAATTGTACCAAGTACAATTCTATGATTTAATGATAAGTATTTTTTATTATAATTAATTTTAACTAATACTATTTTAAAATCTGGATTAATTTCAAATCCTGAAATAATAGCTCGTTGATAATCACCTAAACATTCTGATACATATAAATAAGAATCCTTCTTTAAATAATTTAATATTTCAATTTCTCTTTTATTTAGAAATTTAAATAAAGTAATTTTATTATTTTGTGCGTCTAAAACAGCGGAATTTACTTTTTTAACAAAAGGCATTTCTTCATCACTAAACAAACTCATAGTGATTCCTTCTTTTCTAGAAGATAGAAATATCTATCTGTTTTAGTAAGAATTTCTTCTTCTAATTCTTCAATTTTCTTGCCCACTTCTATCATTAGAGTAAATTCTGTTGTATAAGAAGAATATTCTTTTTTCAACTCTTCTAGTTTCTCTTCAAGTAAAGGTAAATTACTTTCAAGATCAAATAATTCATTTTTTTCTTTAGCTGTCATTTTATGTTCATTTTTATAAGTAGTATTTTTTTCCATTTTAGATGAGTCATTATTCAAATTAGAATCTAAAAACTCAGAAAAAGAACCCATAAACGAATTAATTGTGCCATCTTTATAATATAAAAGTTCATCTGTTATCTTATCAAGAAAATATCTATCATGTGATACACATAAAACAGGACCTAAGAAAGAATCAATATATTCTTCTAAAACCTCTAAAGTTTCAATATCTAGATCATTTGTTGGTTCATCAAGTATTAATACATTAGGATTTGATGAAAGTACTCTAACAAGTTGTAATCTTCTTTTTTGACCACCTGATAGACTCTTTATCATAGAGTATTGAGTTTCTTTATTAAATAAGAATTTCTCAAGTAATGATGTAGATGACATTTTACCGTCAACTGTTTCAATTTCTTTTGATACTTCATCAATATAATCAATAACTCTTAAATTTTCATTTAAATTATCAAAATGTTGGGAAAAATATCCTACCTTTAATGTTTCACCAAGTATAAGTTCTCCTTTATCTAAAAATTCTTCTTGCATAATTATTTTAAATAAAGTAGTTTTACCAGCACCATTATCACCTACTATACCAATTCTAGCAGTTCTTAAGACATTAAAATTAAAATCTTGAAATATTATTTTATCACCATATGCTTT
Organism: uncultured Clostridium sp.; assembly: GCA_964524125.1. Classification (GTDB taxonomy): domain Bacteria; phylum Bacillota_I; class Bacilli_A; order Acholeplasmatales; family Anaeroplasmataceae; genus CAG-307. The sequence goes on along the minus strand of CAZGBY010000044.1, from coordinate 11,779 downwards.
AAAACCATTTTTTATTTCTATAATAGTTTTACCTAAATACTTAGCTACAGAATCAAATTCAAAAGATTCTCTTTTTGAAAACTTTATTTTAGAAAGTTCATTAAATCTTTCAATACGATATTTTTGTTTAGTACGACGTGCTTCTACACCTTTATTAATCCATTCAAGCTCTTGTTTTAAAAGTTTTTTTAGTTTCTTTTCTTGTTGGCTTTCTCTTTCAAGACGTTCTTCTTTTAAAGTTAAATATAAAGAATAATTAGCATTATAAGTATAGATAGTACCATTATCAAGTTCTAGCATATTATTACATACACGTTCTAAAAAATATCTATCATGAGTTACCATAATAATTCCATGATTATATTTTTGTAAATACTTTTCTAAGAAAATAATCATATCATTATCTAAATGATTAGTAGGTTCATCTAGTATTAGAAAATCACAGTAAGTAACTAGACATTTAGCAAGTGCTAATCTTTTCTTTTGTCCACCTGATAAGTTATTAGTTAAACTTTCTGGGTCTAATTTTAATTTAGTTAAAATTCCCTTAGCTTCATAATCATTAACTTTATGATTAATATCATTGTTTGACATAATATAATCTAAGCAGGTAATATTGTTTAAAATATTTGGTTCTTGTTCTAAATAGTTAATAATAATATTACCTGATTTAATAATCTCTCCAGATTGTGGCAATATTTCTTCTAATATTAATTTAATTAATGTAGATTTTCCAGTACCATTTAAACCTACTATACCTGTTTTACTATTGTCAGATATAGAAAAAGAAACCTTATTTAAAAGGTTCTTATCAGTATATCTAAATGATACATCTTTAAATGTTATGACCACTTTATCACCTACTCTGCAATTAATAATGGCTCTTCTTTTGGTTTTTTATCTTTATTCTTTGTAAATAAATGTACTATTTTCTTAGGAATAAATGTAAGTGTACCATATAGTACTTGAGGCAATAATATTAAAGAATCTTTAAATGCAGATTTTCTAATATCTTCTTTTGTTATAATATTACCATCTCTAAATAAATATTTTCTTGTTACACAACCTATTCTAATAGTAAGTAAGGCATTTGTTATACCTTGAGTAACTGATGACATTACAGGTTTAATTAAAGGAATTTGATTTAACGCATTATTAACAGATGCAGGTAAGATATCTTCCATATTTAATGATTCTAAACCTTCTGCGATTAAAGCTGTTGAAAATACATTTACAGTTAATTTAGATAAATTAGCCATATTTGGTCTAAATCCACATGTTACAACTAAATCTTTGATCATATTTAAATTTACAGAAAATACAGTTATCATATCCATACGAGCATTTTGACATATAGCAGTTGAGATTAAAACCGTTTTAGCTTTTTTAATTATTATTTTGTTAAGTTCACCTTTAATACAATCTTGGAAAACCATTTGCATATTAAGTTTAAGTTCATCATAAGAATTATATTTAATTAACATATTTTTATGTTCTTCATCTACAATTTCTGATTTATACATATTTTTAGCAACTTGTCTATATACTTTTCTTACCTTATGATTATCTTCATCAAGGGTAGTACAAACTTCAAAACTAGGGCTTGTAAGAATTATTCTTATTGGATTAATTATTACAAAAAATACAATAATAAATACCAATACATAAAAAGCAATTTCAACAGTAAAATGAATTTGTCTTAGTTTTTCTCCTATATTAATTAAAGAACTAATTAACATAAGTGCAAATATAATTAAACAACCAATAGCGATTAAATACCAAAATCTTTTAGCTTTATTATTCATATTTTTCATCAATTATCACTCCATTTCCTTTTTTAAAGTTTATATACCTATAAATCATAATTAATAAGCCTATAGCTATTAATGAGATTGCAAGGTATATCTTAAGTACATATTTATATCCTGTAGAATTTGCAAAAATAAAACCTACTAATATAAACTTTAGTGAATCCATAAATGCTTGATTAATTTTATTTACAGCTATAATAATTCTATAAATAGGAAATATTAAATATAATATTCCAAGAATTAAACATACCATTTTAAATTGATAAAAGTTTATAAATACAATACCAATAATAATACTAAATATACCTTCTATAATATCAATAGTAAATTCTCTTTTGCCAAGTACAGATAAATCAGATATTAAAAGTTTTACGATACCTGTAAGCAAAATTGAAAATCCAGATATATATACATAAAATTTTCTAACAAAGTTATGAGGCAATATAAAAGCTAATATACCAAAAAGAATAATTAATATACTAAAATAAAAGAATCTATTAAAAAAACTTTTAGACATTTCTATCATCTCACTTTGTTAATGGTATTATATCAAATATTGTAACAAATTGAAAGAATATGCAAAAAATATTTAAGGATCTTTAAAATTTGAATAATATAAAAATAAGGGTAGAGATTCTTTTAAATATAATCAAATAAAATAAGATATTATACTTGCATTGTTAAAAAGTACACTTTAATCCAAACTATAATTGGATTTTATATTGTAGTTTTTTTAATTACAAGTTTTTCTTCTTAAATAATCTTTTATGGTATATAAATAAATGCCCACCCATAAATAATACATATATAATTGAAAGTACTTTATGTATATTAATAAATAATGGTAAAATCATAGCTAACATTCCACATATAAATACTATTATAGTTATGACAAATAATATGATATGCTTATAATTTATTTTATTGTGATATATTATAGTATGAATAATAGTTAATAACATAAATATACAAGATGAAATTTTATGTACAATTAATCCAGTTATAGGTACTAATAGTGTAATAATAAAAGTTATTAATAATAATATATTTAAAATAGTTTTAATTCTTTTCATATAAACTCCTTCAGTTAGATAAAACTAACTTGTTGTATTATATACTATAAATTAAAACTATGCAAGAAGTTTTTATATTAATTTATAAAACTGTAAAAAATCATCTTTATTATAGAAATTTTCAAATAATTTGGTAGGTTTAAAATATGAAAATTTCATATTTTCTTTTAAAGTAGGATGTTCAAATTCAAGCAAATAACTTGAAAGTGCATAATAATTCTTTAAATAAGGTTTTGCACCATATTTAATATCACCAAGTATTGGATGTCCAATATTTGCAAGTTGACATCTGATTTGATGTTGACGTCCTGTTTGAAGTGATATATCAACTAGAGTATAGCTTCTTCCATCATAATTAATACTATCTAATGCATTATATGTTAATATAGCTTCTTTACCAATTTGAGAATTACTTATAAATGTTTTCTTTTGTTTTTCATCATATTTTAAATAATCTTTTATAGTTTTACTTCCTTTTAGTTTCCCTTCAACTATACATAGATACTTTTTAGAAAAATTATGTTTCTTTATATTTTCTGATAATCTACTAGCAGCTTTAGATGTTTTAGCAAAAACCATTACTCCAGATGTATTTCTATCTAGTCTATGAACTAAACCAACATATACATTTCCTGGTTTATTATATTTTACTTTAATATATTCTTTTACCATAGTAAGCATATCTTTATCTTTAGATATATCTTCTTGTGATAATATACCTTCTTCTTTATACACTACTATTATATGATTATCTTCATATAATATATCCATAACTATTACCTCCAGAACTTTAAGTTTAATTTAGTTCTATGTTTTGCAATAGATATTGCATAATCATCATATACATAAGTTTTTACTTTATATTTCTTTAAATCAATTTTCTTATTTATTGATACACCATTACCTTCTAATTTATAAATGGATTCTAACTTAGTCCATTTAATAATTGCATTTTTACTAGATAATTTATCATCTTTTAATACTCTTTCTTTTAAAGAATTAGAAACTTCTTTATAGTACTCTAAATCAATTCCAACATCATCTTTAGATACAATTAAAATAACTTTATCTTTAGAATGAGTTATATTAAAATTAAAATCTAAATTATTATCAAATGGTTTACCTTCTTTAAAATCAGGTAAATAATAAAAACCATAATAATCATAAATAGCTTTAATAAGTAAAAAATAACCCAACATTGATATTTTATAATATTTTATATCAGTAATTTTATTATATTTTTCTTTTATATTTAAAGGAAGCGCGTCTTCTATAAATGATAAATCAATATCATCATTTAAATTAACTTCATATATTCTTTCATATTCTGGGTCATAATGATGTGTTAAGATTAGACCTTCTTCTTTTAAAATAATATTTAATTTGTCCGATAAATTCCTATTTTTTATAGAAAATACTATATAACCTATAAAATATGGAAATATTAAAATTTCACTTAATATAATATAAAATATCTTCCATACAATATGATATTTAAATATTGGATTATAACCAATATTTACTTTACCAACCACTATTCCATCTTCTTCTTTATAATCAAAATAATAATTAGAATAAAATTTTGAAGAAGTAAGTTTTATTTCTTTTCCGTTTAAACTTCCATTATAACTAAATAATTTATTATCAAGTCCAATTTTATGACAAAATAATATATAAATACCAATTATTAATATTAAAGCACCTGCAATTAATCCACTATAATTAAGAATTGGACCCATCGCATTATTTGTGTCAGCAAAAGAACAAATACTAACCGCTGCTAAAACCATAGCAGTAATAGACGTTGATAGTGATAATAATTTTAAAACTTTAAATAAAGGAACACCTCTTTTAGTTTTAAAAAGTCCTCTTATTGCAAATGTTATTTCTGTAAATGCAATCACAGCATATAATATACCCATAAATTCACTATATTGTTTACTAGTTAAATCAGCTAGTGACATATAAAGCATATAAACTATACTAGACAAAATAAGTAAAGTACCAATAATATAATAATCAATCTTCTTTGCATAATGTCTATTTTTAATAACTATTATAGAATAAATTCTAGAAATTAATACAACAGCTTGAAAAAGTGCAGATACAATTAAAACTTTAGTCGTAAAAATACCTAGTAATATCTTAAGTATCATCCATAAAAAAGTACCAAGTAATGCTAGTGTTGAATAAAATAGTGATCTATTTTCATATTCATTTAAATGTTGCATATAATCACATCCTTAAATGTTTGAATATATTTTACTTGATTAAAAGAAAATAATCAATAAATACCATTCATTTTTACGAATGGATGGCATTTATTTAAAAAATTATTCATTTATTTTTTTAATTTCAACTGTATATTTATCATTTAAATTTTTATTTTTTAAAAATAATTCTAATTCTTGATTAAGAATTTTTTCATTTATATCATTTTTGTGATTTACATTAACCTTGTTTTCTTTTGCAGATTTTTTTATATTTTCAATTACTAATTTAACTTTAGCCTTAAATCCTTTTGTATGTAAAAATTCATAAAATTCTTTATTATCTTCTTTTGATTTTTCTTTAATTTCATTAAAAGATTTAACATCTTTTTCATGTTGAGCTTTTGCACTTTCCTTCATATTTGTAAATGCAAGTTTAAACTTAGCTTTAATACCTTTTGTATGTAAAAACTCTACAAATTCAGTATTTAATCTTTCAACTTCACTTATTTCTTCTTGTGTAATTTCTTCATTTATATTTTCATTATTCATTATTAATACCTTCTTTCTTTTATAGATTAATTATAAATTATATAAAACCATAAATACACTACATTTGAGTATCGTTTTGTTGAATTGTAATATAAAAGAAAACGTTTTATTTAAAACAAAAAAATAAATTGTTGTTGTTTTATTTTATTAAAGTGCTAAAATATATATTTGTTAGGAGATGAAAGTTATGTTTTTAGATATTAATATTGATACAGTTAATCTTCTTCTACCTTTAGCTTTAATTTTACTTCTTTCTAAATTACTTCAAATAGGATGTAAAAAAATAAAAATGCCTCAGGTTGTAGGAATGTTACTTGCTGGTATCATAATCGGATTTGTAGATAAAATCCCAGGACTTAATTTACTTGATGATTCTGCAAGAGCAGGGATTAAATTTTTAGCTGAAATTGGTGTAGTTTTAATAATGTTTTCAGCTGGTCTTGAAACTAATTTAAATAGTATTAAATCAAGTGGAAAATCTGCAATTATTTGTACAGCTCTAGGTGTTATTGTACCTATGGGATTTGGTTTTTTAGTTGCAGGTTTATTTAATGGATTTAGTGGGTCTATAACTGTAAATGGTAGTGAAGTTTCAAAAGTATGGTCAAATTTATTTTATGGAGTTATTTTAACAGCTACTTCTGTATCTGTTACAGTTGCGACTCTAAAGGAACTTCACAGACTTAATGGTAAGGCTGGTACAATCATTATATCCGCAGCGATTTTAGATGATATAATTGGAGTTGTAGTTCTTTCTATTATATTATCACTTGCTGGAGGTTCAACTTCAGACGCAGCTACTTTTGGTAGTTTAATTACAAATCAAGAAATTGTAGCCGTTATAATTAATGTAATTGTATTTTTCATTTTTACTATTGGAATTGGAGTTGGAATTCATTATTTATTTAAGTATTTCAATAAAAAGCGTCCACATACAAGAAGACTTCCAATATTTGGACTTGCATTTTGTTTCTTCATGGCTTACGCATCTGAAAAATTCTTTGGTGTAGCTGATATTACTGGTGCTTATTTTGCAGGATTATCACTTGCTGGTATTGGTAAACATATTAATCCAGTAAGAGATGCACTTTCTGATGATACAACAGATTATATAGAAAGAAAGAGTGATGTACTTTCTTATATGATATTCTCACCACTATTCTTTGCAAATGTAGGTATATCTACTGATTTTTCCGGACTTAAAGTTGAAATGATTGGTTTTGGAATTTGTTTTATCCTAGCTGGTATTTTAGGTAAAGTAATAGGTTGTGGTGTTGGTGCTAAAATAACTGGTAATTCTTGGATTGACTCTTTAAGAATTGGTATTGGTATGATGGCTCGTGCTGAGGTCGCACTTATTTGTGCTAATAAGGGTATTGCAGCTGGACTTATTGATGCTGGTATGTCTACGTTTATCGTTATAATGATTATTATTTCTTCTTTTGTAACACCTTTACTTTTAAAGATGACTTATAAAAATGAAAAACCTGTAAAAGAAGATTATACTGAAGCACTTCAAGAACCATAGGATTAAAAGGAAAGTTTTATTAAGCTTTCCTTTTTTAAACTTTTATTTTGATTTCAATTTTGATATAATATTATCAGTTGGAGGTATTATTATGTTTGATAACCTTAAAATTCAATCTAAAGCCTTAAATGCGACTTTTAAAATAACTATTTATTTACCAGATGATTATGATAAAACTGATAATTTATATAATGTACTTTATATTGTATCTTCTTCTAATTTATTTTTAAATAATAATTTTAATTTAGAAGAGCACTTAAAAGAACATTCATTAATAGGAATTTGTATATATCCAAATTTAGAAATCAAGAAAAATAATTTATTATTTAATACTTTCAATGATAAATATGGATTTAACGAATTATATCAACAATTTATTATTAATGAAGTCAAACCTCACTTAGAAAAACAATACCGTATTAATAAAGATTCTTCTACTAATTATATATTAGGTTATAAAGATACAGCAATACTTGCATATTCTTTAACTTATCACTATACTAATAATTTTAGTAAAATGTATTTATATGATTTAAATATAGAATCATATTATAAGCCATTTTTAACTGATTTAATATCAAGATTTGATCCTAATATAGCTATTTACTATAATATAGCAAATAATGAACATAAAGATGAAATAACAAATAGATTAAAATTATTTGGATGCGTTAATTTTAGATATGCTAAAGATATAAATGAATTACTTAATAATTTATAACATCTCTTTTAGGGATGTTTTTTATATTTCCAATAATTCTATTAAATTCTTCTCCTCTTTGTTCATATGATTCATATTCATCATAAGATGGTGCCATAGGAGAATATATAATTATTTTTTCTTCTTTTAAAGCCAAATTTGTAGCATCTTCTAAATTTATACATTTAATATAATTAAAATTATACTTATCTAAAAATGCACTTACTCTTTCCTTATTTTGGCCATATAAAAAGAATTTATTTACATAAGGAAACAAGTTTTTCATATCAGATAAATCATTTAATCTATCATAACCACCACATATTAAATTTACATTTTTAAATTTTTTAATTTGAGTTAAAGTAGATAAGATATTTGTACTTTTAGCATCGTTATAAATATTAGGTTTTACCTCTTCCATTCTAAAATGTGGCTTTTTAAATTTATATAATTCTTCTTTAATAATATTTATATCAATATCGTATATTAAAGAAGCTAAAATTGATGCCATCATATTATAAATATCACCTTCGAAGGAAGAAAAGCAATTACAAACATTAATATTTCCATTACTAGTAAAAATAACACCATTATTATAATATATATCAGCTGTATCATCATATAAGGAAATACTTTTCTTTATTGATTTAGCTTTTTCTATAATACTTAAAATATTTTTATCATCCTTATTATATATTAAAATATCAAACTCGTCTTGATTTTCAAATATTTTCGCTTTAGCTTTAATATAGTTTTCAATTTTCTTATGCCAGTCTAAATGGGCATCATCTATATTTAATAATACAGCTATTTGTGGTTTAAATGATAATGTACTATCAAGTTCAAACGAAGACATTTCAAGTAGATAAATTTTACTATTATCTTCATATACACTTGCAAGTGGAATTCCAATATTACCTGCAAGACAAACATTATATTTTCTTTTTAAAATATTATTTAAAAGTAAACAAGTAGTTGTTTTACCAGATGTTCCAGTTACTGAAAATATTATTGGTTTATAAAGCATATATATAAACTCAATATCACAAATAACTTTACCTTTAACTTTAGATAATACTTCCTCTTTTAAAACACTTGGAGGTTTAATAATATAATCATATTTAGCTTTTTTTATATCAATATCATATAATATATTCTTTTTATTTAAAAATTCCTTTAACGCATTATTAGAAATACCATTCTTATAAATTAAGATATCCATAAATTACCTACCTTAAATATGAATTAAAATATAAGCATAAAATACATATAATTATTTCTATTATAGAAAATAAATATACGATAACTTTCTCACTAAATCCAATAAGTTCTAAATGATGATGAAAAGGAGCCATTTTAAATAACCTCCTACCTTTAGTAAATTTAAAATAGACTATTTGAATAATATCAGAAAAAGTTTCAAAGAATATAGGGAGTGACATAATAATAAATAAAAGTTCTTCTTTAAGTATAATAGAAATAATACATAATAGTGCACCAAGTGATAAGGATCCAGTATCTCCCATAAATATTAAAGAAGGAAAATAGTTAAGAAAATAAAATGATATTATGGAGATTATTATTAGAATTAAAAAGAATGTTATTTCATATTTTTTTTGATTTAAACTTATTACTATAAAAGACATAGCTATAATTATAAATAAACTAGAAAGTAAAGTATCTATACCATCTGTTATATTAAAACTATTGACACTTGATACTAATAACAATAATATAAAAGGTATGTATAAAATACCAATATTAAAACTTATTGAATTTAAATATAAATTTGTATCATAATATGTATATCTAATTATTAATAATATAATTATAAACGAAATTATAAATTCAAGTATTAGTCTTGTACTTATTTTTAAACCATCATTCTTCTTAAATATAACTATTTTAAAATCATCTAAAATACCGATGAAAAAGAAAGATAACATACTAAAAGATAATAAAAATGACATTATATTGTGACACTTAACATTTAGTAAAATAGTAGGAATTATTACAAATACAACTCCTCCTAATGTTGGAGTACCATTTTTAACTTTATGTACTGTAGGACCATCTTCTCTTTCAGTTTGTCTTATATTATATTTTTTTGTAAGGTAGTTTAATAAAAGATATGAAAGTAAGGATAATATATAACATATTACAAAATAAATCATTTTATTAATTCCCTAACAACATTAATATCATTATGATTAATTTTTTCATCTTTTACATAAAGATAATCTTCATTTCCTTTTCCTAATATTAAAAATATATCATAACCATTTAGTAACTCTAAACCTCTTTTAATACCTTCTTTTCTATTTAAAATAACTTCATGAGGAATTAATAAATCTTGTTCTAAATCAGATATTATATTATTTTCATCTTCAAATCTTGGATTATCATTTGAAATAATTGCATATTTAGCATATTTAGAAACTAATTTTGAGTAATCACTTCTTTTAGATTTTTGTCGTTGCCCACCAGCACCATATAGTACTATAATATTATTGCCATATGTATTTGTAACATCTTCTAATATATATTTATAACTTTCTTTCATATGAGGGTAATCTATAATTATTTTTTTATCTTTAAAGTCAAATATATTATATCTACCTTCAATATAATCTATATTGTTTAAATATTTAACTATATCATTAATTTTATATTTCAAATATAATAATAATGAAATCATACCAGATATATTTTTTATATTATATTTACCCAATATTTTAGTTTTAACTATGAAATAATCATCAGATGTGTTTATATTAAATATTGTTCTATTTTCTTTAAATGATATATTTGTAATTTGATAGTTTTCATTATCAAAGCCATAATAAAACGAATTATTATTTAATCTTAATATTCTTTCATCTTTTATATCATCAGATATAAAAGTAATTGCATTAAAATTAGATTGTAAAATTAAGAATTTAGTAAAATAGTATTCTTCTTTTGTATGATGATAATCTAAATGATCTTCATATATATTTGTACAAAGTATATAATTAAAATTTATGTTAAAAAGCCGATATTCAAAATATGAAATTGAAGATATTTCCATTATGACATATTTTTCATTTGATAAATATTTAAAAAATTCTTCCATTGATGGAGTTGTATTTAAAGTTTTTATCACTTGATTTTGTTTAAAAATATTATTAGTACCATAATAGATAGACTTGGATTTTTGACTTAAAAATTTAAATATCAAATTACAAAGTGTTGATTTTCCGCAAGATCCAGTTACACCTATAAGAGTCTTATTTTTAAGTTTGTGTCGATTGATATATAATAAATATTTTTGATAAACTTTTTTGATTGAGGAAACTTTAAGATAATGAGGATTAGAATATGATGCTTGACCTATTATTATATAAGCTCCTTTGTTTCTTAGATTTTCAAATTGAAGTTTATTTATATTTAAATCAAACATAAAAAATAAAGTATTAGAAGTAATTTCATCTTCTTTTCTACAAATTTTATTAAGTTTAATATTATTAATTTTTGTATTTAGACCTAAAACTTTTAGTATTTTATATAGCCTCATATCATCACCTAAATAATCATATGAAAGCAAATAAAAAATCATAACTCTTAATTGGAGTTATGACTATTTTTTGATATTATAGATTTTAAATAATTAACAATTGGCTTAATATAAAGAAGTGTAATTAGTACAAATGCTAACAGACCATATCTTAGCATATATACAACCCAGCCTTTATCTTTATTTAAATATGGTAAACCTTCTTGTGGTGGTGAGACTGTATACATAAAATTAATATTATTTGACCCATCATTTAAAATACTATTTAAATAAATCGAAAATAAACCTATTAATAGTAAAAAAATGAATTGAAAATTCTTTTCAATTCAATAAGAGGACGTTGTCCTCT